>NZ_MOMO01000132.1:0-29056 GCF_009933855.1 Pseudomonas sp. SG-MS2
GAATATGAACATTAATGTTCGTTTCCGAAAATACTAGCGCAACAGAACGGCCATCGCCAGTCAGTGTTTATAGAAAAAACTGATGAGATGACAATAAAGTGAACAATATCGAAAATAGCGGGCCCTTCTGGACCCGCTTGCGGTTCAAACCACCTCGAGCCGGATCTTGTACTGGTTGAGCAGCTCACCTAGTGCAGGGGATGGCGGCTGGTCGGTCACCAGGCAGTCGACCAGGCTGATCGAGCCCAGGCGTACCATGGCGTTACGCCCGAATTTGCTGGAGTCGGCAGCCAGGATGACCTGACGGGCGTTGGCGATGATTGCTTGGGAAACGCGTACTTCCTGGTAGTCGAAGTCCAGCAGGCTGCCGTCTTCATCGATACCGCTGATGCCGACCAAGGCGAAGTCGACCTTGAACTGGCTGATGAAATCGACGCTGGCCTGGCCAACCACGCCCCCGTCACGGCGTACTGTGCCGCCTGCGACCAATACTTCGAAATCATCCTTGGCGGCAAGGATCGCAGCAACGTGCAGGTTGTTGGTGATGACCTTCAGGTGGTTGTGGTTGAGTAGCGCCCGGGCAATCGATTCGGTGGTGGTGCCGATGTTGATGAACAGCGAGGCATGGTCAGGAATTTGCCGGGCCACGGCGTCGGCAATACGCTGTTTTTCGTCGCGCATCTGGTCGGCGCGCATGGCGTAAGCAGTGTTCTCGATACTCGAATCATAGGCGGCGCCACCGTGGTAGCGGCGCAGCAGATTGAGCTCGGCGAGCTGGTTGATGTCGCGACGGATGGTTTGCGGGGTGACGACGAACAGCTGCGCCATTTCTTCGATGCTGACGTAGCCGCGTTCGCGTACCAGCTCGAGGATTTGTTGTTGGCGTGGGGGCAGATTCATGGGCGGTCCTTATGGGCTGCCGGACAAATTCTGCAATGATGCCGTAGGAAAGGGACTACGGCCAGTAGGCCGTGGGGTGACGGGGGCCGCGAAGCAGCCCCTGCCCAGGGCGATCAGGCCTCGTGATCTTCCCAGTCGCGGGTACGCTCGACGGCTTTGCGCCAGCCGGCGTACAGTTTTTCCTTCTTCGCTTCATCGAGTTGCGGGCTGAACTCGCGCTCGATGATCGCCTTGTCACGCAACTCGTCCAGGCCACTCCAGAAACCACAGGCCAGGCCCGCCAGGTAAGCGGCGCCAAGGGCAGTGGTTTCGCGCATTTTCGGGCGTTCCACACAGGTGCCGAGAATGTCGGCCTGGAATTGCATGAGGAAATTGTTGGCCACCGCGCCACCGTCGACACGCAACTCGGACAGGCGTTGGCCGCAGTCCTGCTGCATGGCGTCCAGTACGTCGCGGGTCTGGTAGGCGATCGACTCCAGCGCAGCACGGATGATGTGGTCGACTTTCACCCCGCGCGTCAGGCCGAACAGCGCGCCGCGGGCGTAAGGGTCCCAGTACGGTGCGCCCAGGCCGGTGAAGGCGGGCACAAGGTAAACCCCGTTGCTGTCCTTGACCTTGCTGGCGAAGTACTCGGTGTCCAGGGCATCGTTGACGATCTTGAGTTCGTCGCGCAGCCATTGCACGGTGGAACCACCGTTGAACACTGCGCCTTCCAGGGCATAGGCCACTTCGCCACGTGGCCCGCAGGCAATGGTGGTCAGCAGGCCGTGGGAGGAGGTTACGGCTTTGTCGCCCGTGTTCATCAGCAGGAAACAACCCGTGCCATAGGTGTTCTTGGCCTGGCCGGGTTCCACGCACATCTGGCCGAACAGCGCGGACTGCTGGTCACCGGCGATACCGGCAATGGCTATGCCGCTCTTGGTGTGGCCGTAGACTTCGGAAGACGGGCGCACCTGGGGCAGCATCTGGCGCGGGATGCCGAGAATGTCGAGCATCGTTTCATCCCACTGCAGGCTGTGGATGTTGAACATCAGCGTGCGCGAGGCATTGGTGTAGTCGGTGACATGCACCTTGCCGCCGGAAAACTTCCAGATTAGCCAGGTATCCACGGTACCGAACAACAGTTCGCCGCGTTCGGCCCGCTCACGTACGCCCTCTACATTGTCGAGGATCCACTTGAGCTTGGTGCCGGAGAAGTACGGATCGGTGACCAGGCCGGTGGTTTCGCGAATGTATTGTTCATGCCCGTCGCGCTTGAGTTGTGCGCAGATCTCTGTACTGCGCCGGCACTGCCAGACGATGGCGTTGTACACCGGGCGCCCGGTTTCCTTGTCCCATACCACTGTGGTTTCACGCTGGTTGGTGATGCCCAGTGCGGCGACCTGCGCATGGCTGATGCCGGCCTGTGCCAAGGCTTCGACCATGGTCGCGCTCTGTGTGGCGAAGATCTCCATCGGGTCGTGCTCGACCCAGCCGGCTTGCGGATAATGCTGGGCGAACTCGCGCTGGGAGGTGCCGACCACATTGGCGTCGCGGTCAAAGATGATGGCCCGCGAGCTGGTGGTGCCCTGGTCCAGGGCGATGATGTAGTTCTTGTCCTGGGTATCTGTCATGGTCATAGGCCTTGCAAAATGAGGAGGTCAGGGCGCCAGCATCAGTTGGCTTGAGTATCGCCCTGGCGATTGCCGTTTGTCTCTGGGTTCGCGCTTGGTGCCGTCGGCAGGTTGCGGGCGATCAAGCCACGATAGGTCGCAGCACCCAGGCAAGCGCCGAAGATCGGCGCGAACACCGGAACCAGGAAATAAGGGATATCCCGACCGCCAGTGAAGGCGATTTCGCCCCAGCCGGCCAGGAAGGTCATCAGTTTGGGTCCGAAATCGCGGGCCGGGTTCATCGCAAAGCCGGTCAGCGGGCCCATGGCGCTACCGATCACGGCGATCAACAGGCCGATCAGCAGCGGTGCCATCGCACCACGGGGCAGGCCGTTGTTGTCGTCGGTCAGGGCCATGATGACCGCCATCAGGATTGCAGTGATCACCACTTCGACCAGGAACGCCTGTGCGGTGGAAAGCGAAGGGTGTGGGTAGGTGGAGAACACCGCCGCCAGTTCCAGGCTTTCGTTACTGCCGCGCAGCATGGCATGGGTTTGTTCGAAATCGAAGAACAGGTTGCTGTACAGGGTGTAGACCAGCGCCGCGCCGCAGAAGGCGCCGCAAACCTGGGCCAGCATGTAGAACGGCAGTTTGCGTTTGTCGAAGCTTGCGAACAGGGTAAGGGCGATGCTGACGGCCGGGTTCAGGTGCGCACCTGATATACCGGCGGTGAAGTAGATCGCCATGCTCACGCCGACGCCCCAGATGATGCTGATTTCCCACAGTCCAAAGCTGGCGCCCGCGACCTTGAGGGCGGCGACGCATCCTGTGCCGAAAAAGATGAGCAGCGCCGTGCCGAGGAATTCGGCCAGGCATTGGCTGGACAGCGTAGGTTCGCGTAGAGCAGTCGTCATGTATGACCTCTTTTTTTTTGTTGTGAGGCGCTAAGCGCTCGACAGCAAAGCCCGGCGTCCATCCCCATTGACCCCGGGCGCATGTAGGAATGCACTTAAAAAGTGCACCATTTATTCAGAAACGAAAAAATATAGACAAGAAACGCTTATGTCAAAGGTCGAAAGTGAACGATCGGTCACGATATGAGCGTTGAATGCGGGCGCGAATCCCACGCTAGAGCGGCGTGTCAGCTGTGAACTGGCTGGAGTGTAGGATTTGTCCTAAAGTAGCCGCCGAATTGTCTCGGAGCGGAGCACTGCATGACCCCGGCCCTCGATCTTTTGAAAAAGGCGCGCGCGCAACATCGCGTGCACAGTTATGAACACGATCCAAAGTCGGCGTCTTATGGGCTGGAGGCGGCTGAAAAACTGGGGCTGGAACCGCAGCAGGTGTTCAAGACCTTGTTGGCCAGCAGTGAGAAGGGCGAGTTGCTGGTGGCCGTGGTGCCTGTTGTGGGGACGCTGGACCTCAAGGCGCTTGCCCATGCCGCAGGCGTGAAGAAATGCGAGATGGCCGACCCCGCGGCAGCTCAGCGTGCCACAGGTTACCTGGTGGGCGGAATCAGTCCGCTGGGGCAGAAAAAGCGTCTGCGCACCTTCATCGACGATTCGGCGCAGAACTTTGCCACCATCCATGTCAGTGCCGGGCGACGGGGGTTGGAAGTGGAACTGGCTGCTGCTGTACTGGCCGAGCAGACCCAGGGCACCTTCGCCGGTATCGGTCGGGGTTGAGCTGCGCAGGGGTCGCCTGGCAGCCCCACGTTGCTGAATCAGGTCGCCGAGCTGTAGCGACGCACTCCGTTTTCCTGCCGTGGCAACTGCGCCGCGACACTGCCGGGTACCGGGAACAGCACCAGGTGGTCAGCTTTGACGGTAATGCCGACCTGCTCGCCAATTTGGTGATCGATATGGCTCGGGAAGATCGCTTCCAGCTGGCTGCCTGTCGGCAATTGCAGACGGTACAGTGTCGATGCGCCCAGGAAACTCTTGCCGACGATGCTTGCGCGCAGTGCGCTGTCGGCGTCAGGGACGATATCGTCAGGGCGCAGCAGCACGTCTACCGAGCTGCCGGGGGCCATGATGTAGGCGCGGTTACCCCGCAGCTCACCGAGCTCGGTGTTGACTGACTCATGGCTGCTCATCTGGCCACGGATGAAATAACCCTGGCCGATGAAACTGGCGACGAATGGCGTCTGCGGCTCATGGTAGAGGTTGTAGGGCGTGTCCCACTGCTCCAGGCGGCCTTCCTTGAACACGCCCACATGGTCGCTGACCGCGAAAGCTTCTTCCTGGTCATGGGTAACCAGAATCGCGCTGGTGCCACGGCTTTTGAGGATGTCACGGACCTCGTGGCTCAGGCGTCGGCGCAATTCGACGTCCAGGTTGGAAAACGGCTCGTCCAGCAGCAGCAATTGCGGCTCTGGGGCCAGCGCCCGGGCCAGGGCCACGCGCTGTTGCTGGCCGCCTGAGAGCTCATGCGGGTACCGCCCGCCGAGGCCACCGAGCTTGACCAGCTCAAGCATTTCTTCGACCACCTGCCCCTGGGATGGGTGCTTGACGATGCCGAAGGCGATGTTTTGCGCCACGGTCAGGTGCGGGAACAGCGCATAGTCCTGGAACACCATGCCTATGCGGCGCTTCTCCGGGGACAGGGTAAAACCGGCGCGGGAAATGACTTCGCCCGCGAGCTGGATCTCACCTTCGTGTACCGGCTCGAAGCCGGCGATGGCGCGCAGGGTGGTGGTCTTGCCGCAACCCGACGAACCCAGCAGGCAACCGATGTCGCCTGCGTTCAGGTGCAGGTTGAGGTTCTGGACGATGCGCTGGTCGCCGTAGCCGCAGGCGAGGTTGCGCAGGTTGAGCAGTAGGGGTTGACTCATGCGTGGTGGTAAGCCGGTTCGACAAGGAATTCGAGAAGGGCCTTCTGTGCATGCAGGCGGTTTTCAGCCTGGTCCCACGCGACCGAACGGGGGTCGTCGAGCAGGTCATGGCTGATTTCCTCGCCGCGGTGGGCGGGCAGGCAGTGCATGAACAGGGCATCGGGTGCCGCCAGGTCAAGCAGTTCGCGGGTGACCTGGTAAGGCGCGAAATGCGCCAGGCGCCGTGCAGTTTCCTCTTCTTGGCCCATGGAAGTCCAGACATCGGTGGTCACCAGATGCGCGCCACGTACGGCTTCACGTGGATCGCGGATGATCTGCACGCGGTCTGCGCCCAGTGCCATGAAGCGTGGGTCAGGGTCATAACCTTCCGGGCAGGCGATGCGCAGCTGGAAATCGAACTGCCGGGCAGCCTCGATGTACGAGTTGCACATATTGAAACCATCGCCGATCCAGGCCACGGTCTTGCCCTGGATAGCGCCACGGTGCTCGTGGAACGTCTGCATGTCGGCCAGCAATTGGCAGGGGTGCGACTCATCGGAAAGGCCATTGATCAGCGGTACGCGTGAATTGGCGGCGAACTCGGTGAGGGTGCTGTGCGCGTGGGTGCGGATCATCACCGCATCGACCATGCTCGACAGCACGATGGCGCTGTCGCTGATCGGTTCGCCCCGGCCCAGCTGTGTGTCGCGTGGCGACAGGAAGATAGCCTGGCCACCGAGCTGGATCATGCCGGCTTCGAACGACACCCGGGTCCGGGTGGAGGATTTTTCGAAGATCATGCCCAGGACACGGTTTTTCAGCGGTTCGAACAGCACGCCGCGCTTGCGCAGGTCCTTCAGCTCGATGCCTCGGCGGATCACACCGAGCAATTCGTCGGTGGTGAAATCCAGCAGGGAGAGAAAGTGCCTAGCGCTCATGATTGACTACCTTATCTGCAACGGTATGCAGGTCGACCGTATGGTTTTTTTGACAACGGGAGTGACCTGCGGCGTAAGCCGCACGGGGCGGACGAAATAGGGAAAGGCGCAATACTATAATTAAATGTCGCCTAAAACCAAGAGGGGGAACAGCGGCTCTGTTGCAAAGGGTGTCATTACCCCTTGAGCCTGCGCTGTTTTTTATTTGCTACAGAGGTTGTACACGGCTTGCTGGCAATTTGGCAAATGGCTGTCGCAAATCGTGCGCCTGATGTCGGGAGATTCACGCTGCGAAGCGCGCTGGCAGGGTGCAAGGGCAGGGGGCATAGTCGGTTTTCAACAATTGCAAGGCAGAGGCAGCCATGACCAAGACCCTGCATCACCGTGCCTGCCACCTGTGTGAGGCGATCTGCGGGCTGAACATCGAAGTCAGCCATGAAAGCGACGGGGAGGCGCGCATCAGTGCAATCAAGGGCGACCCCCAGGACCCGTTCAGCCGTGGCCACATCTGCCCCAAGGCCGTGGCTTTGCAGGATATCCAGGATGACCCGGACCGCCTGCGCCAACCGCATCGACGGGTGGGTGAGCGATGGCAGGCCATCAGCTGGGAGGAGGCTTTTGCCCTGGCCGCCGATAAGCTGTGGTCGATACAGCAGGCACATGGGCGTAACGCGGTGGCGGTTTACCAGGGTAACCCGAGCGTGCACAACTACGGCTTGATGACCCACAGCAATTACTTCCTGGGGCTGCTCAAGACACGTAACCGTTTTTCCGCCACCTCTGTGGACCAGTTGCCTCAGCACCTGACCAGCTACCTGATGTATGGCCACGGCCTGCTGTTGCCGATCCCGGACATCGATCACACTGATTTCATGCTGATCCTCGGTGGCAATCCTTTGGCCTCCAATGGCAGCATCATGACCGTGCCGGATGTGGAAAAGCGCCTCAAGGCCTTGAAAGCGAGAGGCGGGCAACTGGTTGTGGTGGACCCGCGGCGCAGTGAAACTGCGGCCATGGCCGACCGGCACCTGTTCGTGCGCCCCGGCGGCGATGCGGCGCTGCTGTGCGGTTTGCTCAATACCCTCTTCGATGAAGGCCTGGCGCGTGGTTCGCATCTGCCGGTCAATGGCCTGGAGCAGGTGCGCACGGCGATCAAGCCGTTCACCGCCGAGGCCATGAGCGCCCAGTGCGGCATCGACGCTGCCAGCATTCGCCAGTTGGCACGGGATTTCGCCGCTGCCGACAAGGCGGTCTGCTATGGCCGCATGGGCGTGTCGACACAGGCTTTCGGCACCTTGTGCCACTGGCTGGTGCAAGTCATCAATCTGGTAACCGGCAACCTGGATCGTCGAGGCGGTGCGCTGTGCACCGAGCCTGCCGTGGACCTGGTGGCGAGCACCTCGGGCGGGCATTTCAATGCCTGGCAGAGCCGCGTGTCGGGGTTGCCCGAATACGCTGGTGAGCTGCCCGTGGCCGCCCTGGCCGAGGAAATGCTCACGCCCGGCGAGGGGCAGGTGCGGGCCCTGGTGACCGTCGCCGGTAACCCGGTGCTGTCCACCCCCAATGGCAGGCAGTTGGATGCGGCGCTGCAGGGGCTGGAGTTCATGCTCAGCATCGACCTTTACATCAACGAGACGACCCGCCACGCCGACCTGATCCTGCCGTCTACTTCGGCACTGGAAAACGACCATTACGACAGCACCTTCAACCTGCTGGCTGTGCGTAATGTCACCCGCTTCAACCGGGCCATACTGGCCAAGCCTGCAGGCGCCTTGCACGACTGGGAAATTTTCGTTGGCCTGGCGCAAGCCTTTGCCAAGCGTGCAGAACTGGAACTGAAACCGACCATGGCACCTGCGCAGATGATCGACCTGGCGTTGCGCAAGGGCCGCTATGGCGACGAAAGTCCCCGCAAGCTTTCGCTTGAAACGCTTGATCAATACCCTCATGGCCTCGATCTGGGCCCCTTGGGCGCTAATCTGCGAGAGCGTTTGGCGACTGCCAGCAACGCCGTGGAGGCGGCGCCCCAGGTTGTGCTGGAGGACTTGCGCCGGTTGGCCGAATGCGTACCGGCAGTAGCGGGTGATTTGCTGCTTATCGGGCGTCGCCATGTGCGCAGCAACAACTCGTGGATGCACAACTACCATCGCCTGGTCAAAGGCAAGCCACGCCATCAGTTGTTGATGCATCCGCAGGACATGCGCCAGCGGCAGTTGGAGGATGGCCAGCGGGTACGCATCCGTTCGCGCACCGGTGACCTGGAAGTCGAGGTGCAGGCCTGTGAGGACATCATGCCTGGTGTGGTCAGCCTGCCGCATGGCTTTGGTCATGGCCGCCAGGGCGTCAACCTGCAGATCGCCCAGGCGCAACCCGGCATCAGTGCCAATGACCTGACCGATGAGCGTCTGCGTGACGCTGTTTCCGGGAATGCGGCGCTCAATGGCGTACCCGTGCACGTGAGCGCCGCCTGAGCACCGGCAAGGCCGAGCATTAGGCTCAGGTTTCCGATACAATGCGTCACCGTGCCGACCATCGAGTCGGAAAGTTCAGACGAGGTGTTCCATGGATATCATCGAAACGATCAAAGAGCAGATTGCCAACAACACCATTCTGCTTTACATGAAGGGCTCGCCGAATGCCCCGCAATGCGGGTTCTCGGCCAAGGCATCGCAAGCTGTGATGGGTTGTGGCGAAAAGTTTGCTTACGTGGATATCCTGCAGAACCCGGAAATCCGCGCCAACCTGCCTAAATACGCCAACTGGCCGACCTTCCCGCAACTGTGGGTAGCTGGCGAGCTGGTCGGCGGTAGCGACATCATGCTGGAGATGTTCGAGAACGGTGAGCTGCAGACACTGATCAAGGACGCCGCTGCCAAGGCCAAGGCTTCCGAAGCCTGATCTTTCGGCAAGCATGAAAAAACCCGCTCATGGCGGGTTTTTTTATGGGGCCGGAATTTACTCTTCGCCCATCTGCGACTGCAGGTAGTTCTCGATGGTGATCTTGTCGATCAGGCTCAATTGAGTTTCCAGCCAGTCAATGTGTTCTTCCTCGGATTCGAGGATGTCTTCAAGCAGTTCACGCGAGCCGAAGTCACCGACGGTTTCGCAGTGGGCGATGGCGGCTTTGAGATCGACCAGGCCTTTCTGCTCGATCTTCAGATCGCATTCGAGCATTTCCTTGGTGTGCTCGCCGATCAGCAGCTTGCCAAGGTCCTGTACGTTCGGGATGCCTTCGAGGAAGAGAATACGCTTGATCAACTTGTCAGCGTGTTTCATCTCATCGATGGATTCCTTGTACTCGTGCTTGCCGAGCTTGTTCAGGCCCCAATCTTCGTACATGCGTGCGTGCAGGAAGTACTGGTTGATCGCGACCAGCTCGTTTCCGAGGATCTTGTTGAGATGCTGGATGACGCTTACGTCGCCTTTCATTGCGGGTTCCTGCCCTGAGAAGTGTGCCGATACAGGGAAGTTTGAGCCTGATACTTAGGGCTGTCAAACCTAAGTTCTTGAATAATAAGTGAAAATTAATAGGAATAAGAATGTTTGTGAACCGCGTTGGGACGCTAACTTATTGAATTGTAGGCATAAAAAAACCGGACACGAGGTCCGGTTCTTCGAATTGGGCGATATCAGGCGGCAGTAAATTCCACCGGATAGGGCAGGGCAGCTTGCTGGCTCACCTGAAGCTCGGTCAGGGTCTCGCGGACTACCTGCTTGGCCAGGCACGCGCATTTGCCACATTGGCTGGCGACATTGGTCGCGGCTCTGACGTCCTTGTAGCTGCAGCATCCTTCATAGATCGCATCGCGGATCTGTCCGTCGGTCACGCCGACACAAAGACACACATACATAAAGTCGGACCATCGCTGGTTGAGTCGATGGGTGGAGAGTAATGGTAATGAGAATGCTTGTCAAAACACTTTCTGTAAGTGCCGTGCTTGAGCGACCGGCGGTTGGATTCGGCCTGTAACCGGAAGCCGTGTATGATGGTCGGCCTTTGTTGGATGTCGGGCAAGCCCGCCTTGGCCTGGCAAACGGTTCTTCACCCTCATCAGGAGATTGCAATGAGCGTACTCGTTGGCAAAAAAGCCCCCGACTTCACCGTCCCGGCTGTACTGGGCAATGGCGAAATCGTCGACAGCTTCAACCTAGCCTCGGCCATCAAGGGCAAGTACGGCCTGGTGTTCTTCTACCCACTGGACTTCACCTTCGTATGCCCGTCCGAGCTGATCGCCCTGGACAACCGCATTCCGGACTTCCAGGCCCGCAACGTTGAAGTGATCGGCGTTTCGATCGACTCGCACTTCACCCACAACGCCTGGCGTAACACCCCGGTCAACAATGGCGGTATCGGCCAGGTCAAATACACCCTGGCAGCCGACATGACCCACGAAATCTGCAAGGCCTACGACGTCGAGTCCGAAGGCGGCGTGGCTTTCCGTGGTGCCTTCCTGATCGACACCAACGGCGTTGTCCGTTCGCAGATCATCAATGACCTGCCACTGGGCCGTAACATGGACGAGCTGCTGCGCCTGGTCGATGCCCTGCAATTCCACGAAGAGCACGGTGAAGTCTGCCCGGCCAACTGGAAGAAAGGCGACAAGGGCATGAACGCTTCGCCAGAAGGCGTTGCTGCTTACCTGAGCGAGAACGCTGGCAAGCTGTAATTGCCGAGCGCATAAAAAAAACCGGCCTTCGTGGCCGGTTTTTTTTGCTGCAAGCTTGCAGCTTGCCGCTCTGCGCCTCAATCGTTGAAATCGCGCCAGCCGCCCATCTCTTTCCAGCGGTTGACGATGCCGCAGAAGAGTTCGGCTGTCTTCTCGGTGTCGTAACGTGCCGAGTGCGCCTCACGGCCGTCGAAGTCGATGTCCGCGCTCTGGCAGGCCCTTGCGAGCACGGTCTGGCCGTACGCCAGGCCAGCCAGGGTGGCGGTGTCGAAGCTGGAGAACGGGTGGAACGGGTTGCGCTTCAGATCGTTGCGCGTCACCGCCGCATTCAGGAAACCCAGGTCGAAGCTGCTGTTGTGGCCGACCAGGATCGCCCGCTTGCAGCCGTTGGCCTTCAGTGCCTTGCGCACGCCGCGGAAGATGTCGGTCAGCGCGCTTTCCTCGCTCACCGCCATGCGCAGCGGGTGGTCCAGCTTGATGCCGGTGAACTCCAGTGCGGCAGCCTCGATATTGGCCCCCTCGAACGGCTCCACACGGTAGAAGTAGGTGTGCTCCGGGAACAGGAAGCCCTTCTCGTCCATACCGATGGTCACCGCGGCGATTTCCAGCAGGGCATCGGTGGCGCTGTTGAAACCGCCGGTTTCGACATCCACCACTACCGGCAGGTAGCCACGGAAGCGCTCGGCCATCGGGTGGCGTGAACCGCTGCTGGCCTGGCCGTCCTGCTCGTCTTCGTAGAGGTCTTCGCTCACGCGTTGTCCTCCAGCAGGCGCCAACGCAGTTTTTCACCGGCGCGCAGCGGGATCACGGTCTGCTCGCCAAACGGCAGGCTGTCCGGGGCAGTCCATTCTTCACGGACCAGGGTAATCGTGTCGGTATTTGCCGGCAGGCCGTAGAAGGCCGGACCATGCAGGCTGGCGAAACCTTCCAATTTGTCCAGCGCATTACGCTGTTCGAAGGCTTCGGCGTACATCTCGATGGCCGCATAGGCGGTGTAGCAACCGGCACAACCGCAGGCAGCTTCCTTGGCGTGGCGGGCGTGGGGTGCCGAGTCGGTGCCGAGGAAGAACTTCGGGTTGCCACTGGTGGCCGCGTCCAGCAGCGCCACCTGGTGGGTGTTGCGCTTGAGAATCGGCAGGCAGTAGAAATGTGGCCGAATGCCGCCGACCAGCATGTGGTTGCGGTTGTACAAAAGATGCTGTGCGGTGATGGTCGCACCGACGTTGGCAGGCGCCTCGGTGACGAATTGCGCTGCATCGGCGGTGGTGATGTGTTCGAACACCACTTTCAGCGTGGGGAAGCGCTCGACCAGGCGACGCATGTGTTCGTCGATGAAGCGTTTTTCGCGGTCGAACACGTCGATCTCGCTGCGGGTCACTTCACCATGCACCAGCAACGGCATGCCGACTTCAGCCAGCGCTTCGATGGCCGGGAAGATATTGTCGATGCTGGTCACCCCGGAATCGGAGTTGGTGGTGGCGCCGGCCGGATACAGCTTGGCGGCGTACACGATGCCGCTGGCCTTGGCCGCGCGGATGTCCTCGGGGCTGGTGCGGTCGGTGAGGTACAGCACCATCAACGGCTCGAAGCGGCTACCGGCCGGACGGGCACTGAGGATGCGCTCACGGTAGGCCCCGGCTTCGTCGGCATTGCGTACCGGTGGAACCAGGTTCGGCATGATGATGGCACGGGCGAAAGTACGCGCCACATCGCCAACGGTATGGGGCAGGACGGCACCATCGCGCAGATGGATGTGCCAGTCGTCGGGACGCAGGAGGGTCAGGCGATCGGACATTGGGAATTCCAGGCGGGTCGAACTCAGGCGCCAATGCTACCGGAAAACCCTCGCCCGAGCACGGCTATCAAGTTTTCCGGCAAGCGTCCGATAGCCTGCCTGTAAGCCGTCAGAATTAGTGGAGCCTCCCGTGCGCCAGCGTTACCTAGCCCTGTTGACCCTGTTCGCCAGCCTGCCGGCCGGTGCATTGACCTTCCAGACCCGCATGGAAAACATCGCCTGGAAAGTCGAGGGTGATCAGTTCGAATGCCGGCTGATTCAGCCGATCGATGGTTTCGGCAGTGGTGAGTTTGTGCGCCGGGCGGGGGAGCAGCCGGTGTTCCAGCTGCGTTCTGGCAGTAATGTGCTGGGGGCCGGTTCCGCTACGCTGCTGGCGGCTGCGGCCCCTTGGCAGCCGGGCCGTGGCGATATCAACCTGGGGGCGGTGCGGCTGGCGCGCACTGGGGTGCTGTTCAGTTCATCCCAAGGCCAGGCCAGCCGCTTGATCAATGGCCTGCTCGATGGCCGCAGTACGGTGGTGCGAAGCTATACCGGGGAGGCGGGGCGGCCGATCGAAGTGCGTGTGCTGCCGGTGAGCTTTGCCAAGGCGTGGAGTGATTATCAGGCGTGTGCCGGCAAGATGTTGGCGATGAACTATGACCAGGTGCGCCAGACGCAGGTGGGGTTCCCTGGAGGGGGCATAGACCTGGATGCCGCGGCGCGGGCGCGACTGGATGTGGTCCTGGATTACTTGAAGGCCGATCCGACGGTCAACCATATCGAGCTCAATGGCCACTCCGACAACAGCGGCAATCGCTTGACCAACCGTGACACCTCTCGGCGCCGTGCGTTGGCGGTTGCTGATTACTTCAAGGCCCATGGGGTACCGGAGGAGCAGATCACCGTGCGCTTCCATGGCGAACGTTATCCGTTGGTGAAGAACAACAGCGCCGCAAACCGCGCACGCAACCGGCGCGTCAATATCGAACTGGATCGTGTCACGCCGGTCGAGAAACCTGCGGCCCAACCTGTCCAGCATCCGGCCCCAGCGACGGCCCCCGCTACGGCGCCTGCGCCAGGCCCCGCCAGCGCTGCTCCTGTGCAGCCTGCTGCGAAACCTTCCTGACGCTGCAGGGCGTCGCCCCTTTGACAGTTCCTGTCGCTTTGTCGTCAGAAGCTGTCGCCCCACTGTAAATTTATCCGCAACGCCGGTAGAATCGACCCCTTTCCGTACAACCCCGTGGAGTGATGGCATGGCGGACGTAAAAAAGGTCGTACTGGCGTATTCCGGCGGCCTTGATACTTCGGTGATTCTCAAGTGGCTGCAGGATACCTACGACTGCGAAGTGGTGACGTTCACCGCTGACCTGGGTCAGGGCGAAGAAGTTGAGCCGGCTCGCGCCAAAGCCCAGGCAATGGGCGTCAAAGAGATCTATATCGACGACCTGCGCGAAGAGTTCGTGCGTGACTTCGTCTTCCCCATGTTCCGCGCCAACACCGTCTACGAAGGCGAGTACCTGCTGGGTACTTCCATCGCACGTCCGCTGATCGCCAAGCGCCTGATCGAAATCGCCAACGAAACCGGCGCTGACGCCATTTCCCACGGCGCCACCGGCAAAGGCAACGACCAGGTCCGTTTCGAGCTGGGTGCCTATGCACTCAAGCCGGGCGTCAAGGTCATCGCCCCATGGCGCGAGTGGGACCTGCTGTCCCGCGAGAAGCTGATGGACTACGCCGAGAAGCACGGTATCCCGATCGAGCGCCACGGCAAGAAGAAGTCGCCGTACTCGATGGACGCCAACCTGCTGCATATCTCTTACGAAGGCGGTGTTCTGGAAGATACCTGGACCGAGCACGAAGAAGACATGTGGCGCTGGAGCGTCTCGCCGGAGAATGCTCCGGACCAGGCGACCTACCTCGAACTGACCTACCGCAATGGTGACATCGTCGCCATCGATGGCGTCGAGAAGAGCCCGGCCACTGTCCTGGCCGACCTGAACCGCATTGGCGGTGCCAATGGTATCGGCCGTCTGGACATCGTCGAAAACCGTTACGTGGGCATGAAGTCGCGCGGCTGCTACGAGACCCCGGGCGGTACCATCATGCTCAAGGCTCACCGTGCCATCGAGTCGATCACTCTCGACCGCGAAGTCGCTCACCTGAAAGACGAGCTGATGCCCAAGTACGCCAGCCTGATCTACACCGGCTACTGGTGGAGCCCGGAGCGTCTGATGCTTCAGCAGATGATCGATGCTTCGCAGGTCAACGTGAACGGTGTTGTGCGCCTGAAGCTGTACAAGGGCAATGTCACCGTGGTCGGCCGCAAGTCCGACGACTCGCTGTTCGATGCCAACATCGCGACTTTCGAAGAAGATGGCGGCGCCTACAACCAGGCCGATGCTGCGGGCTTCATCAAGCTCAATGCACTGCGCATGCGTATCGCTGCCAACAAAGGCCGCGCGTTGCTCTAAGCCTTCAAGCGTATTGCATGAACCCCGGCTTGGGGCTAATGCCAGTCAGTTAGCGTCATTAGGGCTGCTACGCAGCCCATCGCCGGCAAGCCAGCTCCTACAGGTACAGCGCAGACCTCAAGTACTGCGCGGCCCCTGTGGGAGCTGGCTTGCCGGCGATGGGCCGCAAAGCGGCCCCATATGGCTTAACTGACTGGCATTCGGCCCCGGCCGGGGTTTTTGTATGCACTTCCCAATACCCACCTGCCCGACAATCCGTGAAGAAGTTTTCCGCGGCTGCAAGATCGTGTACCGCTCAGTTTCTCAGGTGTGTCGCGTTTTCCGGTAACTCACAGACCGACACGCGAAAACACTGCTGCTTGTCCAGATTGCAGTATATCCAGGTGCCCCCTGTAACTTGAGGTTGTGCAAGCGTCCTCAGTACATGTTGCTCGATCATTCTTTGCGCATCAGGGCCCGAGAGCATGACCGTTACAGGTTCTGCTTCGAAAGTTGTCGGTTGCGGCGTACTGGTTGCACCGTCAACGGAAGTACTTTCGGGCTTGTAAAGTGATTTGTAATTGAAGTTGAGTGTCAGGAAAAATAGCCCCGTCAGAAAAAACGGGAAGCCCACTAAAAACCAGGTATAGAGACTCTGACTTTTTTCGCTGAGAAACGGAAGTGTTGCCAGTGCAGAGGCCTCGATGATGCCTGCAAAGATGGCGATGATCGTCATTGGGGCGGTGGGTTGGGCGGTGGGTTGGTTTGCAGCCATGATGTTGGCCTCCTGCGTTTTTCCAATCAATACCCTACCGAGCCGCTCAACCAAATTATGCACCGTTTCCGGGGGGGGAATTGATCCCGGCATTTCGGAATGTCTGAAACAGGTTTTTTATTTTGCTGTTGGATTGATTGTTGAGTTATGCAGGTTTTCATCTCTGTTTCGAGGAAGAATGCGCTTTTGTGGCCAAACAGGTATTCCTATTGGATGATTAGTTGTGCTTTGTAGGAAAAATCCTAAACCGACGTAAGGTTCATCTATTCATGTGTTTGCGCGGAGAATTGGCGCGCCATAATGCGTGCTGCTCGGTTATGGTGGCGCGTCGTCAAAGCAAATAATGAATGAATGGATATCGCATGAATAAAGTCCTTATCGTGGATGATCATCCTGTCATACGCTTGGCAGTGCGCATGCTGATGGAGCGGCATGGATACGATGTGGTCGCGGAAACCGACAACGGCGTGGCAGCTTTGCAGCTAACCAGGAAGCACCTGCCCGATATCGTGGTGCTGGATATCGGCATTCCCAAGCTCGACGGGTTGGAGGTCATTGCCCGCATGGCCTCGGCAAGCCCGGGCAGCCGGGTGCTGGTGCTTACCTCGCAGGCGCCCGGGCATTTCTCGATGCGTTGCATGCAGGCGGGGGCTTCAGGGTATGTGTGCAAGCAACAGGAGCTCACCGAACTGCTCAGTGCGATCAAGGCCGTGCTGTCTGGTTACAGCTATTTTCCCAACCAGGCATTGCACAAGTCGCGCGGCCGGGTTGGGGGAGCCAGCGAGACGGAGATGGTCGATCGCCTGTCGGCACGGGAAATGATGGTGCTTCAGCAACTGGCCCGGGGCAGGTCCAACAAGGAGATAGCCGACAGCATGTTCCTCAGCAACAAGACGGTCAGTACCTACAAGACCCGTTTGCTGCTCAAGCTCAATGCTCACTCGCTGGTGGACTTGATCGAATTGGCCCGGCGCCATGGCCTGACGTGACCCTGAATACAGATAGCCTCCTTGAGGGAGGCTTTCTCGGTGTCGTTACAGGTCGTAGTCGAAATCGGCGAGTTGCCGTTGCAGGCGCCGCTCTTCGAGGAGGTTGTCAATGGTGCGACGCTTGCTCAGGTTGGTCTTTGCGGTTTCAACCAGAGGTTCGGCGTCGTCTTCAGCTGTGACAAAGTCTTCTTCGATCGACAGTTCGTCTTTATCGGTACTCATGAGTCGCTCCAAGCCAAGGGGCCATTGGCCGTCCTTATAGCGAGAAAGCGAAGTTTGGTAAAAAAGATTTTTTCAATCGGGGCGTGCATGAAATCGCTATCGAATCAATCGTCCGACGTCTTCTGCTTGAACTCGCACAGGTCTTCGATGCGGCAACTGCCGCAACGTGGCTTGCGTGCCTGGCACACGTAACGCCCATGCAGGATGAGCCAGTGATGGGCATCGAGCAGATAATCCTTGGGTACGAACTTGAGCAGTTTTTTCTCGACTTCCAGCACGGTCTTGCCCGGCGCGATGCCGGTGCGATTGCTGACCCTGAAAATATGCGTGTCGACCGCCATGGTGGGCTGGCGGAAGGCTGTATTGAGTACTACGTTGGCGGTCTTGCGGCCAACACCGGGCAGCGCCTCTAGCGCTTCACGGCTTTGCGGAACTTCGCCTCCATGCCGTTCGATCAGCAAGCGGCAGGCTTCGATCACATTCCTGGCCTTGCTGTTATACAGCCCAATGGTCTTGATGTACTCGCTCAGGCCTTCGACCCCGAGTGCGTAGATGGCGTGGGGGGTGTTGGCGACCGGGAACAGGCGGGCAGTGGCCTTGTTGACGCCGACGTCGGTGGACTGTGCAGACAGTGTCACGGCCACGAGTAGTTCGAAAGGGGTGGTGTAAGCCAGCTCTGTCTTGGGGTCGGGATTGTCTTCGTGCAGCCTGCGAAAGATCTCGAGGCGTTTTGCGGCATTCATGGGGTCAACGCTTTCCTTGACGACGTGAGAGGGCGGGGCCCGGGCGTAGACGATTGTACAAGGCCAGCAGCATGCCGAGCAGTATCAGTGCGCCGGGAGCAAGACTGGCCAAGGGTATGCCCAGCCCCTCGGTCAGCCACTGACGGATAACGCCAAGCGACAGGCAGAGGCCCATCAGGCCGGTCATCTGCAGGCAAAGTTGACGCCAGCGGTCCTTGTCTACCAACAGGTGGTCCGTAACCAGGCACTGCAGGCAGATCAGCGCCGGGAAGTAACCCAGCGCCAGGGCAAGCGGCAACGCCCAGGCGCGCAATGCCATCTGCAGGCAACTGACAAGGGCCGCTAGCAGTAGCAGGCTTGCCAGCGTGTACAGCGCACCGCCAAGCCTTGAGCGCACAAGAGTCAGCAGGGCCTGGTGAAGCACCGTCAGCACCAGCATGCTGGTGCCGATGACGGCGGCTTGAGTGAGCGTGCGTGTGGCGCCGAGTACAGGCGCAAGGCCTGCCACCAAAAGCCAGAACCTAGTCATGGGCGAGCGTCCCGAGCAGAAGGGCACGATGCTGGTCGAAGTAGCGCAGGGCATCCTGCTGTGCCTCGATCACCGCACGCGAAGTGACCGTCGCGCCGGCCAGTTGGTCGAAATCACCTTGGTCGCGCTTGAGTGCCCAGCGATCCTCCAGGCGACGGTCGGCAAATTGCGCGAGCCAGTTCACTTGCGGGTCGCTGATGCGTCCTCCGAGCCCCGGGCTTTCCTGATGTTCGATCACTTGTGTGCCGATCAGTCGACCTTGCACGTTTATGGCAATGGTCAAACGGATTGGTGCGGCGTAACCCTGTACCTGGCTAACCAGGACGACGGCTACGGGGGTCGTGCCGCGGTCAGCACGGTAGGCGGCCATTATGCGGCTATGCGGCGGTTGTTCTGCAGGGAGTGGCACAGGGGTGCTCAGTGGTTGATTGTCATAGCTGTGGGGGGGCAGCACCGAGAGGAACCGGCGCGCGTAAAACTGTTGCTCGGCCTCGGCGATGGGGGCGCGGGTCCAGTGCTGCCAGGCCAGCGTGCTCGCCAGTGCCAGGCTGCCCACTACCAGCAGTATCAATGCGCTGTGCACGTAGCGCCTCATGGCCTCACCTGCCGATACCGCAAGGCAAGGCGGTCCAGCGAGGGTACCGCAAGGTTCATCAGCAGGATGGCGAAAGCGGTACCATCGGGGTAACTGCCCCACGTCCTGATCAGGTAGATCAAAGCCCCTGCGCTCAGCCCGAACAGCAGCCTGGCGACGTCGGTCTTGGGGCCGGAAACAGGTTCCGTGGCAATGAAAAACGCTGCCAGCATGGTCGAGCCGCTGAGCAGGTGTAGCAGTGGTGAGCCGTTGGAGTCCGAGCCGGAGCCATTCCAGGCCAGCAGGCTGAACAGAAACAATCCTGCCAGCAAACCTGCAGGCGCATGCCAACTGAACACCTTGCGCTGCAACAGAAAAAGCCCACCCGACAGGAACGCCAGATTGACCCATTCGATGCCATGGCCGCCAACGTTGCCGAAGCCTGGGTGGCTGGCGAACAGCTCATCGATGGTCAGGCTACGGTTGTGCCTGAGGCCGTCGAGTGCGGTGGGTCCAGCCCACGCATCGATCTGCTCGCCATGGGCAAAGACCAACTGCAGACTATCGCTCAAGCCTGGCGCTTGTGCCGGCCAGTGGTTCATCTGCAATGGGAAGCTCAGCAGCACGAAGGCGTACCCAACCATCGCCGGGTTGAACACGTTACGGCCGGCCCCGCCGAAAGCTTGCTTGCCCAGGCCTATGGCAATCCCCGCTGCAATCACCGGCAACCACCACGGCGCCCCGGTGGGCAGGGCGAGGGCCAGGAGCACTGCAGTGACCAAGGCGCTACCATCGCTCAGTGCCGATGTGACCGGTTGGTTGCGCAACGCCAGCGCTGCCGCCTCGCAGCAAACAGCGCTGATCGCGCACAGCCCCAGGCTCCAGAGCAGGCCCCATCCCAGTAGCCAGAACGAAGCCAGCAGGCCAGGCAGGCAGGCCAACAAGACCAGGCCCATGGCTTTGCGCAGGCGTGGGTCAGGTGGTGCCATGGTCGGGCTCATTGCGTGAATATGCCGTTGAGGCCAGAGAACGCCATACCCATCACACTGGCGCCAAGCAGGGCGATGGGTAGGCCGCGCAGTGCGCCTGGCACCTGTGCGTGTTCGCAGCGCTGACGGAGGTCGTCGAACCACGCCAGGGCCAGCCAGAAGCCAAGCCCCGCCAGAGCCCCCCAACTCAGCGTGGCCAGCCATTCGCCCTGTTCACCTATTGCCTGAAGTGTCAGGCCCAGTGCCATGACATTCCCCAGTATCGGCCACATGAGGCTCTGCGTGGGCCACTGCGGGCGCAGCCTGGCAAGCGTCTGGGGGATGCCCCACGCGAGTAGCGCCTGCCAGGGCAGCAGCAGGAACATACGCAGGTCCTGCAGTTGCCAAGGCGCCACGATCCAGTGTTCAAGCAGTTGGCCGCCGGTGACTGCCAACACTATCGACAACGCGCAGGCCAGGCCGCACACATGTACGCGCAGCCGGGAGGCAGGCTGTCGGTGCAAAAGCAGGTAGCTGACCAGTGCGGCGCTGATCAGAATCAGGACATAGTCGTTCATGCAAATGACGATAGCCGTGAATCGCCTGCGCTGTCCGGCAATGCGCAAGGAGGATGAAAAAGCCCCGGCGGTGAGGCCGGGGCTGAGGGGGGTTACTTGATACGCTGGCCTGGCTTTGCGCCACTGTCAGGGCTGAGCAGGTAGATTTCTTCACCGCCAGGGCCTGCTGCCATGACCATGCCTTCGGAGACGCCAAAGCGCATTTTCCGTGGCTTGAGGTTGGCAACCATCATGGTCAGGCGGCCTTCGAGCCTGGATGGATCAGGGTAGGCCGACTTGATGCCCGAGAACACATTGCGGCGTTCGTCACCGATGTCCAGGGTCAGTTGCAGCAGCTTGTCGGCACCCGGCACCGCTTCGGCCTTGACGATCAGCGCCACGCGCAGGTCGACGGCAGCGAAGGTGTCGAATTCGATCTCTGCCGACAGCGGGTCCTTGGCCAGTTCGCCATTGCCGGCCGGTGCCTGCGCCTGGCCTTCGGCTGCCAGCAGGTCTTCCTTGCTGGCGGCAATCATGGCTTCGACCTTGGCAGGTTCTATGCGGCTCATCAGGGGCTTGAACGGGTTGAGCTTGTGGCTTTCCAGGCGCGACAGGTGGTCGCTCCAGGCCAGTGGCGCGACATTCAGGAATGCCTCGGCGTCGGCAGCCAGCAGCGGTAGTACCGGCTTGAGGAAGATCACCAGTTGGCGGAACAGGTTGATGCCCTGGGCACAGATCGCCTGCACTTCGTCCTGCTTGCCTTCCTGCTTGGCCAGCGACCAGGGGGCTTTGTCGGCGATCCAGGCATTGGCACGGTCAGCCAGGGCCATGATCTCGCGCATGGCGCGGCCAAAGTCGCGGGCCTCGTAGGCTTCGGCGATGCCCGGGGCAGCAGCCAGGAATGCCTCGGTCAGCTCCGGGGCTGCGTCGCCGGCAACCATCACGCCGTCATTGCCTTTGTGGATGAAGCCTGCGCAGCGGCTGGCGATGTTGACCACTTTGCCGACCAGGTCTGAGTTGACCTTTTGCACGAAGTCCTCAAGGTTCAGGTCGAGGTCATCGACGCCGCGCCCCAGCTTGGCTGCGTAGTAGTAACGCAGGTATTCGGGCTGCAGGTGATCCAGGTAGGTGCGGGCCTTGATGAAGGTGCCGCGCGATTTCGACATCTTCGCGCCGTTGACGGTCAGGTAGCCGTGCACGTTGACCGCTGTCGGCTTGCGCAGGCCCGCGCCTTCGAGCATGGCTGGCCAGAACAGGGCATGGAAGTTGACGATGTCCTTGCCGATGAAATGGTACAGCTCGGCCTTGGAGTCTTTGTTCCAGAACGCATCGAAGTCCAACTCTGGGCGGCGCGCGCACAGGTTCTTGAAGCTGGCCATGTAGCCGATCGGCGCATCCAGCCAGACGTAGAAGTACTTGCCAGGCTCGCCCGGGATCTCGAAACCGAAGTACGGCGCATCACGCGAGATGTCCCACTCCTGCAGCCCGGAGTCCAGCCATTCGGCGAGCTTGTTGGCCACCGCATCCTGCAAGGTGCCGCTGCGGGTCCACTGCTGCAGCATGGCCTGGAAGTCCGGCAGCTTGAAGAAGAAATGCTGCGAGTCGCGCAGCACCGGGGTGGCACCGGAGATGGCCGACTTGGGGTTTTTCAGTTCGGTCGGCGCGTAGGTGGCGCCGCATTTTTCACAGTTGTCGCCGTACTGGTCGTCAGCCGCACACTTTGGGCAGGTGCCCTTGATGAAACGGTCGGCCAGGAACATGCCCTTTTCAGGGTCGAAGTACTGGGTGACCGAACGGGTGGCAATGTGACCGGCGTCGCGCAGGCGCGAGTAGATCAGGCTGGACAGCTCGCGGTTTTCTTCACTGTGGGTGGAGTGGAAGTTGTCGAAATCCACCAGGAAGTCGGCAAAATCGCTGCTGTGCTCGGCCTGTACATTGGCAATCAGTTGCTCCGGCGTGATGCCTTCCTTTTCGGCGCGCAGCATGATGGCCGAACCGTGGGCGTCATCGGCGCAGACGTAGATGCACTGGTTGCCGCGCATCTTCTGAAAGCGAACCCACATATCCGTCTGGATGTACTCGAGCATATGGCCAAGGTGGATGGACCCATTGGCATAGGGCAGGGCGCTGGTGACGAGAATCTGACGTGGCTCGGACATGGTGGCTCGGCTACTTATCTGGCTCGGGGTAAATTGAAGGTGATCGGCCACTATAAAGGGCTGGCGAATATATTTCACCCCATGGACGCAACGGCTGACGATTGACGGGTTAGGATAGGCGCCTGTTCGATCAATCGTATGCCAATGGGAGCCTCCATGAGTGCCGTCACCCGTGCCGCCGTCGAAGGCGTGCTTCGTCAGTACACCGACCCTTATCTGAACCAGGACCCGGTCAGCGCCGGCTGTGTGCGTGCCATCGACATCCAGGGCGGGCAGGTCGCTGTGCAGCTGCAACTGGGGTATGCCGCCGGCTTGTTCAAAAATGGCTGGGCGCAGGTGCTGCAGACCGCGATCGAGAACCTAGACGGTGTCAGCTCGGCCCAGGTAACGATCGACTGCGTGGTTGCCGCGCACAAGGCGCAGGCCCAGGTGCCGGCCATGGCCAACGTCAAGAACGTCATTGCCGTGGCTTCGGGCAAAGGGGGCGTCGGCAAATCGACCACAGCCGCCAACCTGGCGCTGGCCCTGGCTCGCGAAGGTGCGAGGGTAGGCATTCTCGATGCGGATATCTATGGCCCCAGCCAAGGGGTGATGTTCGGCATCGCCGAAGGTACCCGCCCGCAGATCCGCGAGCAGAAATGGTTTGTACCGATCAAGGCGCACGGCGTGGAGGTCATGTCGATGGCGTTCCTCACCGATGACAACACGCCGATGGTCTGGCGTGGCCCGATGGTTTCCGGCGCGCTGCTGCAGCTGGTGACCCAGACAGCCTGGGATGACCTCGATTACCTGGTGATCGACATGCCCCCGGGAACCGGTGATATCCAGCTGACCCTGGCGCAGAAAGTGCCGGTGGCAGGTTCCGTGATCGTCACCACGCCGCAGGACCTGGCGCTGCTGGATGCCAAGAAAGGTGTGGAGATGTTCCGCAAGGTCAACATCCCGGTGCTTGGCGTGGTGGAGAACATGGCGGTGCACATCTGCTCGAACTGCGGCCATGCCGAACACTTGTTCGGTGAAGGTGGCGGCGAGAAGCTGGCCGCGCAGTATGGTGTCGAGCTATTGGCTTCGCTGCCCTTGTCGATGCTGATCCGTGAGCAGGCTGACAGCGGCAAGCCGACGGCGATTGCCGAGCCGGAAAGCCAGATCGCCATGGTCTACCAGGAGCTCGCCCGTCAGGTGGGTGCGCGGATCGTGCTGCAGGAAGCGGCAGCACCGGCGATGCCGAGCATTACCATCAGCGAGGATTGAATAAGCGGGGGAGCCTGCGCAGCCTGCATGTGGGCGATGATGCAGCTCCACGGGCGACATGCCCCGCCGCATGAAATGCCGGGGCCGCTTTGCGGCCCTTTACGACCGGTCCGGCGCCCCGGCAAGGCTGCCCCTGCAAACGGCCATAAAAAAACCCGCCAGAAGGCGGGTTTTTTTTGAAAGCGAGGAAGCTAAATCGACTTAGGCGATTTGAACTTCTTCAGCCTGCATGCCTTTCTGGCCGCGGGTAGCGACGAAAGTAACAGCCTGGCCTTCTTTCAGGGTTTTGAAGCCGTCAGCTTGGATGGCTTTGAAGTGTACGAACAGATCGTCACCCGACTGAGGGGTGATGAAGCCGTAGCCTTTCTCGTCGTTGAACCACTTAACAGTACCGTTTTGACGGTTGGACATTTTTCTGTCTCCTTGGACAAAGTTGATAACGGTCAGGAAAAACCCTGCCCGGGACTGAGCGCAAAGAGAGCAGAAAATTCAGCGTTGGGCCGATCAGGATCGTGCATCAAACTAGAGATTCTCGGTGTCACGTGCAGCACAGTGGTGTCACCTTAACCCACTTTCCGCAACCTGCCAATCACCAAGATGGCCTTTGATGAAATTCAGATCGGCGGCGGGCGCCAAGCCCCGTCTGACGCGGGATGTGGTATGGAACTTTAACCTGAGCGCCGGGACCGGTAATATGCGCTTCTCGTTTTTTCACCTCGCAACTCTCAGGACACCCCCGCCATGAGCATCAAATCGGACAAGTGGATTCGCCGCATGGCGCAGGAACACGGCATGATCGAACCGTTCGTCGAGCGCCAGGTGCGCGGCGAGCACGACAGCCGGGTGATCTCGTTCGGCGTCTCCAGCTACGGTTACGACGTGCGTTGCGCCGACGAATTCAAGGTGTTCACCAACATCAATTCGGCCACCGTCGACCCGAAAAACTTTGACGCCGGCAGCTTCGTCGACGTCAAGAGCGATGTCTGCATCATCCCGCCGAACTCCTTTGCCCTGGCCCGCACCGTCGAATACTTCCGCATTCCGCGCAACGTCCTGACCATCTGCCTGGGCAAGAGCACCTATGCTCGTTGCGGCATCATCGTCAACGTCACCCCGCTCGAGCCAGAGTGGGAAGGCCATGTGACGCTGGAGTTCTCCAACACAACCACCTTGCCGGCCAAGATCTACGCCAATGAAGGCGTGGCGCAGATGCTCTTCCTCGAATCCGATGAAGAATGCGAAGTGTCGTACAAAGACCGTGGTGGCAAGTATCAGGGCCAGCGCGGCGTCACCCTGCCACGCACCTGAGCCGACGAGCGCGGGGAATTAGTTTTCGCTCGGGTACTCCAAGCTAATGAACAGTGCCGCCATGCATGATGCGTGGCGGCCCTCGTCAGGAGTTGCCCATGAAACTCGATCCCGTAATCAGTGCGAAGCTGGCTGTGCTGCAGCCCAACCAGATCGGCTTGCTGGCATGGTCCCTGCTGGCCCATCCTGCCCCGATGCATCTGGGCGGCGTACCCGGTCAGCCCGACCCGGATACCCCGCAACCGGCCCAACCTGGCGACACGCCGCCCATGGAGCCGGGTGAGCCAACCCTGCCCGACGAACCTCCACCTGCGCCGGTGGCATGAACGCTCGATGAGATCAGACTTGCAGGGCCCAGACTTGATCTGTGCCCGCAAGGTAGATGCGACTCCCTAGGCCGGGCTCGACAGTCCATCCCCCGGTGAATTCACCGAACGCCGGTAGCAGGCTGACCTGCTGGTCCATCAGGAAGCAGGGCAGCCTGAGCCGCTGACGAGCGCGCCCGCGCAAGACGAATACCGGATGCACATGGCCGCACAGCACCGGGTGATCAGGGTGTGCGACCGGTTCGTGCTGGAGCGCGAACGGTGCCAGTAGCCAAGGTTCTTCCTCCACTTCAATGTCCAGCTGGGCTGGTGGATCGCCGGCATGGCGGTCATGGTTGCCGCGTACCAGCACGATGCGCAAACCGCCGTGCTGTTCTCTCCAGGCCTGTAACTGAGCCATCGTTGCAGGCGCGTGCGCCGTTCGGGCGTGCAGGAAGTCGCCAAGAATGATCAATTGTTCGCACTCACAGGCTGCCAGCAGAGCGTCCAGGCGCTTGAGCGTGGTTTGGGTGGTACCGCGCGGCACGGGTTGATGCAGTGCGCGGTAACTGGCGGCTTTGCCGATATGCACGTCAGCGACCAGCAACGCTCGCCGGGCAGGCCAATAGAGCGCGCGGTCCGGCATCAGCCACAGTGTTTGCCCGCAATGCTCGATGACCAGGTGCGTACTCATGCCTTCCTGCTCGCTGCTTGTTCAAGGTCCGCGACCATGCGCGCAATGCGATCGGCCAGTTTCTCTGTGGTCAGGGTCTCACGCATGCCTTCGACCAGTAACGTGAAAGCCAGTGGCCCGGGCCGTTGCAATTCACGCACATCCAGGCGCAGCTTGCTCATCCTGGCCAATTGACCTTGCAAGCGTTCGATCTCCAGTTCCTCACGCAGCACCTCATCCCGCGCCTGGCCAAGCAGCAGGTTATCGGCGTCATGCTTGCGAAACACCTCGTAGAACAGCCCGCTGGAGGCCTGGATCTGCCGGGTGCTTTTCTGCGCGCCTGGGTATCCGCCGAACACCAGCCCGGAGATCTGGGCGATTTCGCGAAAACGCCGCAAGGCCATTTCACTGGCGTTCAGGCTAGCCAGTACATCGTCCAGCAAGTGCTCGGTGGACATCGCTGCGGGCAGGTGGCCTGCCCAGTCCACAGGGGCCGGGCTAAGCAGTTCGAAGCCGTAGTCGCTGACGGCAATGGATACCGATAGCGGTTGGTTGCGGCTGACTCGCCAGGCAATCAGGTTGGCCAGACCAAGGTTGGCCATGCGGCCGGCAAACGGGTAGACAAACAGGTGCGAGCCTTGGCGTGTGACAAGGGTTTCGGCCAGCAGCGTCTGCGTGGTAGGCAAGGCCGACCACTGGCCTTGGAGTGCGAGCAAGGGCCGCACCGTGCGCATTTCTGGATCATCGAAATGGCCGCGGGCTGCGGCGTCGAGTTTCTCCACCAGGGCATCGGCCAGTTCGCTGGACAGCGGCATGCGTCCGCCATTCCAGCGGGCTACGGCGGCTTTACGGGTGGTGCTGCGGCGTACATAAGCAGTCATGTTCTCCACCCTCACAAGCTCGAGTATCCGCCCGGCGAACACCAGGGTATCGCCTGGACGCAGGCGGGCGATGAAGGCTTCCTCGACACTGCCCAGATGCTTGCCGCCGCCGCCTTTGCTCCAATACTTGAGCTGCAGGCTGGCGTCGCTGACGATGGTGCCGATGCCCATGCGGTGGCGCCGCGCCAGGCGCTCGCTGACAACCCGCCACACGCCATCGCTGTGGGCCTCGACGCGCTGGTAATCGGGGTAGGCGCTGAGCGAGCTGCCGCCGTGGCAGACGAAGTCCAGTGCCCACTGCCACTGGCTGTCGCGCAGATCGCAAAAAGCCCAGGTGCTACGTACCTCGGTGAGTAGCTCAGCGGGGCGAAAGCCGCAGCCCAACGCCATGCTGACCAGGTGCTGAACCAGTACATCCATGCACAGGCGCGGGGAGCGACGGGCCTCGATATGGCCCGCCGCAAGTGCACTGCGAGCGGCTGCGGCCTCGACCAGCTCCAGGCTGTGAGTCGGCACCAGGGTGACCCGTGACTGGCGCCCCGGGGCGTGCCCGGAGCGCCCGGCCCGTTGCATCAGGCGGGCGACGCCTTTGGCCGAGCCAATTTGCAACACCCGTTCCACGGGCAGAAAGTCCACACCCAGGTCCAGGCTGGAGGTACAGATCACTGCCTTGAGCGTGCCCTGCTTGAGGCTCAGTTCCACCCAGTCGCGGGTTGCGCGGGCCAGCGAGGCGTGGTGCAGGGCAATTTGCCCGGCCCAGTCGGGACGGGCGTCAAGCAGGGCCTGGTACCACAGTTCGGCTTGGGCACGGGTGTTGGTGAAAACCAGGCTGCTGGCGCTGCTGTCGAGCTCCCGGGCAACCTGAGCGAGCATCTTCAGACCCATGTGCCCGGCCCAGGGAAAGCGTTCGATGGTCTCGGGCAGGAGTGTGTCGACGACCAGGCGCTTGTCTTGGCGGCCCTTTATCAGTTGGCCACCCTTTGGCACCAGTACCTCGAGCGCATGCGGCAGGTTGCCCAGGGTGGCAGACAGCCCCCAGGTCACCAGTTGCGGATGCCAGCGACGCAAGCGTGCCAGGGCCAATTGCAGCTGTACGCCGCGTTTGTTCCCGAGCAGTTCGTGCCATTCATCCACCACGACCATGCGCAGGCTGGCGAAATCATCGCAGGCATTCGCACGCGTCAATAGCAGGGTCAGGCTCTCGGGTGTGGTGATCAATGTACTCGGCAGGCGCCGGGCCTGGCGGGCGCGCTCGGTACTGCCAGTGTCGCCGCTGCGCACGCCGACACTCCAGTTCAGGCCAAGGTCGTCCAGCGGCGCTTGCAATGCGCGTGCGGTATCGGCCGCCAGCGCGCGCATGGGGGTAATCCACAAGACCTGCAATGGCGCCGGCTGACGCCCTGCGCGCGGCTTGGCGAAGGTGCGCAGTGCCGCCAGCCAGAGGGCGTAGGTCTTGCCGGCGCCGGTACTGGCATGCAGCAGCCCCGACTCGCCACGGCCGACTGCGGCCCAGGCTTGGCGCTGGAAGGCGAAGGGCTTCCAGCCGCGCATGCGAAACCAGGCATTGGCAATGTCAGGAGGGCTTGGCATGGGGCCGTCGGGTCCTTCGAAGGTTGTGCTTCTACTGACCACCGGCCCGGCGGTTTGGTTTTACCGGGTCAGTTGGCCAGCAGGTAGCCGCTGCGACACACCTGTTCACCGGCGACATGTGCGATGACCATGCCCGTCGTGGCCATGCGCCGAACGCTGCGGGCATACAGCAGGCCAGGCTGGCGGTTGTGCACGGCAGTCACCCGGTCGCTGAGCGGGTCGATGACTTCAGCGACCAGTTGCCCGGCTTCCAGATACTGACCGGGGCGGGCGTGATACACCAGCAGCCCGCCCAGCGGGGCCGATATCGGCTCGACGGCGGCCAACGGGGTCGCAGCCCGGGGCAGGGGTGGCAAGGGCACTGCAGGGCCTTCGATGACTCCGGCGTGAATCAGGTAA
>NZ_MOMO01000016.1:0-32227 GCF_009933855.1 Pseudomonas sp. SG-MS2
GCAGTTCATGCTGATGGGCGATTCGCGCAAGCTCCGCGGTCGGCACCTGGGTGGTGAAGCCCTGGATGCTGTAGTTGCTGCAATGCACCCGCATCAACAAGCCGGTACGCGGGCCGATGGCAGCTTCATAGTCGCGGGCATGGGTGCGGTTGGTGGTGCCGACCTCGTGCAGGCGTACACCGGCACGGGCCATGATATCGGGAATGCGAAAGGCGCCGCCGATCTCGATCAGCTCACCGCGGGAAATGATGCCCTCCTTGCGCGCGCCCAGGCTGTTGAGCGCAAGCAGCACGGCGGCAGCGTTGTTGTTGACCACGGTGACCGCTTCGGCGCCGGTCAGCTCGCGGATCAGCCCTTCGATCAGATCATCTCGGTCGCCGCGCTTGCCGGTGGCAAGGTCGAACTCCAGGTTGAGCGGATAGCGGGCGGCGGTCTGCATGGCTTCAACGGCTTCCTCCGGCAACAGGGCACGACCGAGGTTGGTGTGCAGTACCGTGCCGGTGAGGTTGAAGACGCGGCGTACCTGGCTGCGCTGCTGGGCGGCCAGGCGCTCGCCGCTGCGGCCCAAGAGGATTTCAGCGCCCAGTTCGGCAGCGCCGAGTTGGCCGTTGCGAACAGGTTCGCGCAGGTCGCCGAGCAGCTGGCGCAGGGTGGCGAGCACAGCGTCGCGGCCATGGCGCTCGATCAGCGGGAGGCAGGCCGGGTGGCGTAGCAGGGTGTCGATGGAAGGGAGCCGCGGTGTATTGCTGGCAAGGCTTGAAGACATCGGGTACTACCTTATCCATTGTCTGTTCGGGCCTCATCGCCGGCAAGCCGGCTCCTACAGGGCTGCATCGCTCTGGGGAGCGGTGAAATAGCTGCGGGAGCCGGCTTGCCGGCGATGGGGGCAACTCAATTGTGCAGTGTAGACACTCACCCACCACCCGGCGCCAGCATCAGGTTGGGTGCCAGCCGATGAAAGCCCTCCTCGTCCAACCGGATATCCAGCGCCAGGCTGGCCAGGTCATCGGCCAACGGCTCGGCAGCAGCGTCGTTCTCAAGGTAATTCTGTTTCAGGTAGGCATTGCACCCCGGGCAGCACTCCGCCCGCAGCGGCGCCTTGCCCGGCGCATGGCGGTCATCCTCCAGGCTGGTGTAGCACAAGCCCTTGCTCGATTCGCAATACACGCACTTGACCCGCACCACATGCCATTCGCAGGCACACAAGGAGCACGCCAGGTAACGCAGGCCGTTGTGCTTGCCACGGTTACGCACCACCCCCGCCATGGCCGGCGAACCACAGGCCGGGCACTGGGCCTGGCTGCCCGACGGCTTGAGTTCAACTGCCGGCAGCGCCAGCAACCAGCTGGACCAGGCCGCCTGCAGCGCGGCCCCCAGAAACGGCACCAGTGCTGCGGGCACAGCGTCGTACTGCCCGGCCAGCAATGCGCTCCCCCAGCCTTTGCGCTGGCTGTCATCACTGCCACGCAGCGCCAGCAGTGCTGCCGCCAAAGGGCCATTGGCCTCGCCGTCGAAATGATCGATCAGCGCCTGCAACCACGCCAGCCACGGCCCCTCGCGCACCAGGCCGTCGGCCGCAAGGGGTGGCAAACCATGACTTATGCACAGGCGCTGCCGGTCATCGGCCACTGGCAAACCACCAGGCGGGTTATCCACAAGCTGCTGCTGAATGCGACACAGCCGGGCGATCAGGCGCAGGTAGTCGCCAAGGGCATGCCCTGCAGCGAGCTGTTCGAGGCGCATGGCGCGCAGTTCGAACAGGTTGGCGGGCGGCAGGTGAAGAAACGGCGGCATCACCGCCGACGCTTCGATCTGCCCCGGTTCGAGTATCGTGCTCAAGCGTTCATCCTTCTTTACGTCCATGGTCACTCGGCGTCTTGTCGCCGGTCACCTCGCGGTACCACAACTGATGGTGTTTGCGCGCCCAGGCGCGGCTGACCCAGCCATGCAGCATGGCGCCGATCGAGCCCTTGATCCAGATACCGGCGTAGATGTGCACGATGATGCTGAGAATCAGCACGAAGCCCGCCAGCGCATGGGCCAACGACGCCAGGCGAATCGAACCTATGCCGAAGAAATGGCTGAAGTACGCACGCCAGATCACCACGCCACTGAACAGCAACACCAGCATGCACACCAACAACGTCCAGAACAGCAGCTTCTGCCCGGCGTTATATTTGCCGATCGGCGGCACGCCCTCCTCCTTGTTGAGCATCACCCGGTCGATGCGGCGCAGCCACAAGCGGTCGTTGGCAGTGATGAAGTTGGCGCGCCAGAAACGCACCACCAGGAACAGAAAGAACACGAACATGGCCACCCCGATGAAGGGGTGCAGGATGCGTGTCCACGGCCCGCCGCCGAACAGATGGCTGAGCCAGAACAGCGCCGGATGGAACAGCGCCAGCCCCGAAAGCCCGGCCAGCACGAACAGGATGGCGACGATCCAGTGGTTGGTCCGCTCGTTGGCGTTGTAGCGCAGGATGGGTTTGTCGTCGTTCATGGCCGCTGCTCCCCTTGCCCACCGGGCTGCTTCGGATCATAGACATGCACCGCCGGGTCCACCTGGTGCACGCTGTCATCAGGTGGCGTGGGGCTGGGGTGTTCGTCCTCCTCGACCCGCTGCGGGCCAACCCGCACATAGTGGAAGAACCCGGCCAGCACCGCCGCGCCCATCGCCAGCAGTGCCAGCGGCTTGGTGATGCCCTTCCACAAGCCCACCAGCGGGCTGATCACCGGCTGGTCCGGCAGGCCGGCATACAAGCGGGGCGTATCGGCATGGTGCAGTACATACATCACGTGCGTGCCACCGACGCCGTCCGGGTCGTAGAGCCCGGCGTTGTCGTAGCCACGCGATTTGAGGTCGACGATGCGTTCGGCAGCATGCACCTTCATTTCGTCCTTGCTGCCAAAGACGATCGCGCCGGTCGGGCAGGTTTTCACACAGGCAGGCTCCAGGCCCACGCTCACGCGGTCGGAACACAGCGAGCACTTGTAGGCCTTGTGGTCTTTCTGCGAGATGCGCGGAATGTTGAACGGGCAGCCAGTGATGCAATAGCCACAGCCGATGCAATGGTCCTGGTTGAAATCGACGATGCCGTTGGCGTGCTTGATGATCGCTCCCGGGCTCGGGCACGCCTTCAGGCAACCCGGCTCGGCGCAATGCATGCAGCCGTCCTTGCGGATCAGCCACTCCAGGTTGCCATCGTCGCGCTCGTGTTCAGTGAAGCGCATCAGGGTCCAGGTATCGGCCGTCAGGTCTTGGGGGTTGTCGTAGGTGCCGTGGTTGTGGCCGACCTCGTCACGCAGCTCGTTCCACTCTGAACACGCCACCTGGCAGGCCTTGCAGCCGATGCATTTGGTGGTGTCGATCAGTTTGGCGACTTCCTGCTGCAGGCGTACCGAAGGCGGTACGGTGGTGGTGGCCGAGCGGGCAATGATGTCTTGGCTGGCCATCAGATTTTCTCCACTTTGACGAGGAACGACTTGGACTCCGGCGTCTGCGTGTTGCCGTCACCGAGGAAGGGCACCAAGGTGTTGGTCAGGTAACCGTGCCGTGTCGCGCCGGTGAAACCCCAGTGCAACGGGATGCCGATCTGGTGCACGGTCTGGTTGTTGACCTGCAGCGGGCGAATCCGCTTGGTCACCACCGCCACCGCTTCGATATGCCCGCGCTTGCTCGACACCCGCACCCGGTCGCCCGCCTTGATGCCTTTCTCGTTGGCCAGCACCTCACCGATCTCGACGAACTGCTCAGGCTGGGCAATGGCGTTGAGCCGGCAATGCTTGCTCCAGAAGTGGAAGTGCTCGGTCAGCCGGTACGTCGTCGCCGCATACGGGAATTCGTCGTGCTTGCCGAGGGTGTCCCACACCGAATCGAAGATCCGCCCGGCCGGGTTGCTGGTGGCCTTGTTGTTCTTCGGGTGCAGCGGGTTGATGCCGATCGGCGTCTCGAACGGCTCATAGTGCTCGGGGAACGGCCCTTCGGCCATCTTGTCGATGGCAAAGAACCGCGCCACGCCCTCGGGGTTCATGATGAACGGGTTCATGCCCGCTTGCGGTGGCGAATCGACCTTGAAGTCGGGCACGTCGGTGCCGGTCCAGGCCTTGCCGTTCCACCATACCAGGCGCTTTTTCTCCGGGTCCCATGGCTTGCCTTGCAGGTCGCTGGAGGCACGGTTGTACAGAATGCGGCGGTTGGCCGGCCAGGCCCAGGCCCAGTTCTGCGCCTGGTGCATGCCATACGGGTCGCTGTTGTCACGCCGCGCCATCTGGTTGCCCTGCTCGGTCCAGCAACCGGCGAAGATCCAGCAGCCGGACGCAGTGCTGCCGTCGTCCTTGAGTTGGCCGAAGCCTGCCAACTGTTGCCCGGCCTTGATGAGCGCGCCCGAGGGGTCGGTCACATCAGTGACCGCCCAGCCGTTCATTTCCTTGGCCAGTTCCTCCGGGGACGGCTCGTCAGGCAGCTTGTAGGGCCAACTGATGTTCATGATCGGATCAGGGTAAGTGCCACCCTCGGTCTGATAGCGCTGACGCATGCGCAGGAACAACTCGCTCATGATCTGCACGTCGGTGCGGGTCTCGCCCGGGCCGTCGGCGCCCTTCCAGTGCCACTGCAGCCAGCGGCTGCTGTTGACCAGCGAACCATCCTCCTCGGCGAAACAGGTGGTGGGCAGGCGAATCACTTCGGTCTGGATATTGGCCGTGTCGACATCGTTAAAGGGCCCGGCATTGCGCCAGAACTCCGAGGTCTCGGTGGCCAGCGGGTCCATGACCACCAGCCACTTGAGCTTGCCCAGGGCAGCAGTCACGCGGTTCTTGTCGGGCAACGCGGCGATCGGGTTGAAGCCTTGGCAGATGTAACCGTTGACCTTGCCTTGGCTCATCATCTCGAACATGCGCAGCACGTCATAGGCCGGCACGTCGAGCTTGGGCAACCAGTCGTAACCCCAATTGTTTTCTGCCGTGGCATTGGCGCCATACCAGGCCTTCATCAGGCTGACATGGAACTTGCCGTAGTTCTGCCAGTAGGACAACTGGCCAGGGCGCAGCGGCTTGGAGGCCCGCTTGTCAATGTAGGCGGCATAGTCCTGCTCGGCATCGCCAGGCAGGCTCAAGTAGCCCGGCAGCGAGTTGGACAGCAAGCCAAGGTCGGTCAGGCCCTGGATGTTGGAATGCCCGCGCAGGGCATTGACCCCGCCACCCGGCATGCCGACGTTGCCCAGCAGCAACTGGACCATGGCCGCACTGCGGATGATCTGCGCGCCGATCGAATGCTGCGTCCAGCCCAGTGCATAGAGGATCGTCATGGTCTTGCCCGGTACCGAGCAGGTGGCGATCTCTTCCCAGATCTTCATCATGGCGTCCTGCGGCATGCCACAGGTCATGCTCGCCAGTTCCGGGGTATAGCGGCTGTAATGCTGCTTCATCAACTGGAACACGCAACGCGGGTGCTGCAGGGTCGGATCGACCTTGGCGAAACCGTCCTCGCCCAGTTCGTACCCCCAGCCGGACTTGTCGGCATACACACGCTTGGCCGCGTCGTAACCACTGAACAGCCCGTCTTCGAAACCATAGGTTTCTTTGACGATGAACGACACGTCGGTGTAGTTGCGCACGTACTCGTGCTGGATCTTGTCATTGCTCAGCAGGTAGTTGATCAACCCGCCCATGAAGGCGATGTCGCTGCCGGTACGAATTGGCGCGTAGTAGTCCGCCACCGAGGCGGTACGGGTAAACCGCGGGTCGACCACGATCAGCCGCGCCTTGTTGTGCGCTTTGGCCTCGGTCACCCACTTGAAGCCGCACGGGTGCGCTTCTGCTGCGTTGCCACCCATCACCAGGACCAGATTCGCGTTGGCGATATCTGACCAGTGGTTGGTCATGGCGCCACGGCCGTACGTCGGGGCAAGACTTGCCACCGTCGGGCCATGTCAGACACGTGCCTGGTTATCGAACCCCAGCATGCCGGTTGCGCGGATGACCTTGTGGGTCAGGTAGCCGGCCTCGCTGGAGGCGGCGGAGGCAGCGAGAAAACCGGTGGTAAGCCAGCGGTTGACGGTTTGCCCCTGGGCGTTCTTTTCGATGAAGTTGGCGTCGCGGTCCTGCTTCATCAGTCCGGCGACGCGGTCGAGTGCCTCGTCCCAACTGACCCGCACCCACTCCTTGCTGCCCGCCTTGCGCACCTCAGGGTATTTGAGGCGGCTCTCGCTGTGGATGAAGTCCAGCAGGCCGGCGCCTTTCGGGCACAGGGTGCCGCGGTTGACCGGGTGGTCGGCGTCGCCTTCGATATGGATGATGTTCTGTTTGACGTTCTTGCCCGCATCGCCCTGGCTATAGAGGATCAGGCCGCAGCCGACCGAGCAGTAGGGGCAGGTGTTGCGGGTTTCCTTGGTGTGCGCCAGCTTGAAGTGGCGCACCTGCTCGGCGAACGCCGGCGTCGGGGCCATGCCCAACGCCGCCAGGCTCGAGCCTCCAAGGCCGACAGCGGCGACCTTGAAGAATTGCCGACGGTTGAGGTCCATCGTGCACTCCTGATCAGGTTTCGGGCGCTCGGGGCATTGCCGGCGCCTCGGGTCATCACGGTGGCGGCAAAGTGATGCCGCCAACCGTTAAGACTAGCCAAGAATGCCAAAAGTGCGATTGACCCTAGTCAGCAAGGCGGCAGATTGCGCGCCACATTCAAGGCCGCGCTGCTCTGCGCCACCGGCATGATTTCGAGCGTGTTGATGTTTACGTGTGGCGGCTGTTCAGCGATCCACGCAACCGTGGCAGCAATGTCCTGGGGCAAAATCGCCTGCACATCACGGTACAACGCATCCACTGCATTCAGGTCGCCGTTCAGGCGCACCACCGAAAAATCGGTCCCGGAACACAGCCCAGGTTCGATGTTGCTGACTCGCACGCGGGTCCCCGCCAGATCGGCGCGCAGGTTCAGGCTGAACTGACGCACGAACGCCTTGCTCGCGCCATAAACGTTGCCGCCCGGGTAGGGATAAGTGCCGGCAATCGAACCAATGTTGATGATCATGCCGCTGTCGGCCCGGACCATCTGCGGCAATACCGCATGGGTGACCATGGCCAGGCCGGTGATGTTGGTGTCGATCATGCGCTGCCAGTTCTCGGCGCTGCAGGCCTGGGCCCGCTCGATACCCAGCGCCAACCCTGCGTTGTTGACCAGCACATCGATGCCCGGCGCAGCTTCGTTGATCTGCGCCACTGCTGCGCTGACCGACTGCATATCAGTCACATCCAGCGCCAGTGGAATGAAGTTGTCGCCAAGTTCATGCTCCAGCGCCTGCAACTTGTCCATACGGCGGGCGCCACCGATCACGCGATAGCCCTTGGCAACCAGGGTGCGGCATATGGCCCGGCCAAAGCCTGAGGAGGCGCCGGTTACGAATGCAGTTTTCATCAGGTTTGTCTCCCAGAAGGTAATGTCAGACCAGGTACTTCACGCCAAGGCTGGTGAACAGGCACAACATCGAGAACACCAGCGCCTTGCGCACCACGTCGTTGCCTTTGCGCAGCGCCAGTGCACTGCCCATGTGATTGCCGAGGATGTTGCAGGCCACCAGCGGCAACGCCAGCAGGTAGACCACCTTGCCGGCCATGATGAATGCGACCAGCGCACCGATGTTGGAGGCGAAGTTGAAGGTCTTGGAGTTGGCCGAACTGGAAACCAGGTCCATGCGCAGCAGGTAGTGGAAGGCGATGATGAACATGCTGCCAGTGCCTGGGCCGAAGAAGCCGTCGTAAAAACCGATGGCCAGGCAGGTCACCGGCACGACGGTGTAGAGCATCCGCGCCGACAGCTCTCGCTCCTCGATCGGGCGGTCTTTGGGGGTGAGGAAGATCAGGATGCCGAAAGGGATCAACGCCAGAATGATCTTGCCTACGGTTTCCTGAGAGATCGACACGATCAGGTGCGCCCCCAGGTAGGCGCCGAGCAGTGAGAACGGCACGCCGACCAGTGCCACCTGCCAGACCATCTTGCTGTTGGCCAGGAAATTGCGGATGGCAGCCAGCGTGCCCAGCGTACTGACCAGTTTTTCCTGCCCCAGGGCTACCTGAGGCGGCATGCCCACCAGCAGAAACCCTGGTACCAGGAACAACCCGCCACCCCCGGCAATGCTGTCCACAAAGCCTGCGACAAAGGCAATGGCGCCCAGCAGCAGGATCGCCAGCAGCCAGTGTTCTGCCCAGTAAGCGCCTAACAGTTCCATAGCAGTAATTCCGTCGAAAAATGAAAAAAAATCAGGAGAGCACTTCGTAAAGGTGGTCGGCCCGGGCGAAGCGCACCCGGTTCAGGTCGTTGACCGCGAACACCCGCAGCAGCCAACGGTCAGCGCCGTCGTTCTGCGGCTCGAAGCCATCGCGGGCATGCAGCACGCGCTGGTTCTTGAAGATCATGAAGTCGCCTGGCAGCAGCAGGTGTGGCTCATCGAAACGCCGGGTTTCCAGCAAGCCGCGCAGGGTGGCCAGGGCCTGCTCGGCGCGCAGGTTCAGCCCGTGGGTGTTCTCGCTGTCGAAGCGGCACAACCACTCGCCTGAATGGCCACGCACCAGCACCGGCAGTTCGGCGGTGCAGCGGCGGTTACCGGTGAACGAGTCGGGGCGGCGGATTTCGAATTGCGCTTCGCACAGTTCGCGCACGGTAGCCAAGGGCAGCGACGCGATCACTGCATCCAGGTTGACCAAGGTGGTGCTGATACGTGGATCACAGCGCATGCCGAAGAACGACAGGTATTCCGGGCAGCAGGAAACCGTACCCAGCGGCTCGGAAGACAATGGCAGGTCGGGATTGTCTACGTGATAGGAAAATCGCAGCCGTGAGCCATGCGAGCTCTTGTGGCTGGATGAAGTTCGGGCCGGGATGACATGGCGAAACAGCCGACCGTCATTTTCACCCTCGTAGACAACCGGGTTGATGCCCATCAGGTTCTGCATGGTCAGGCTGACCAGGCAGGCAATCGGCGTGCTGCGTGGGCTGAGCACACCGGAGTAAGGGGTAGGAGCACATCGCGATCGCGCGGGCAATTACGCACGATCATGCTGGTCAGTTGCGGATCCTCAACGAACCCCCGGATTTGCTGGCACAGCGCTTTGCCCAAGACCTCCTGCGCCTGCTCCTTGAGTTGCGGATAAAGCTCTTTGCTGGTTTCGAAATCGAGCGGGGTGTTGCTCAGCAAGGTTTGCCAGGCACTGGAGACAACCCAGGGCAGGCGGATCTCCAGTGAAGTCTGAGGCTCGGCTGCTTGTTGCAGGTATGCGCTTTCCATTTCGAGTGCTATTCCATTGGCCATTCGGTGTCGTGCCATGCCGGGCAGAGGCGGCAGTCATTGTCTTTTTTTGAAACCGTTCACAGCTAAGCGATGCGAACGAGGGGTGCTGCTCCAGGCACCACCACATTGCACCGACTCAATAATTGTAATTACAAAAATAGAATCGATTCAATTTATTTCATTGGCCGATTGCCATCAGCATTGAATCGAATCAATCAACTTATTGATTTCAAAAGATTTCTTCTGAACGTGGATTGATCGCGCTCACGCTTGCGCTCCCGTCGTGTAGGGAGGACCCGCTGCGACAAGCCTTCACGTCATATCAATAGAGGCAATTCACATACAAAAAACGCGATTACTCCGATCTTGCCTTTCGTGCTAGGCTTCCGCGTTCTTGCAGATTCTGGTGCCATTTCCATGTGGGTTCCTCACTACAGCGACCTGGCGCAGCCGGTCTACCTGATGATTGCCGATGCTCTTGAACAGGACATAGACAACGGCCGGCTGGCGCCTGGCGACCGCCTGCCAACACTCAAGGATCTTGCCGAGTCATTGCACGTGACGCCTGGCACCATTGGCCGAGCCTATGACGAAGCGGCCAAGCGGGGCCTGGTGGTGGGCGAGGTTGGCCGCGGTACTTTCGTCCTGCAGCAACGACCGGCGCCTACCCCCACCGCATTCTCGCGGCCCGCACCGCTCAAGCATGAAAGCGGCCAGATCGACCTTTCGATCATCAAGCCCAACGATGCGCACATGGCCGACTGGCTGCGCGGAGCGATCACCGAGCTGGCGGCTTCCCCCGACCTTGACCAAGTGCTCGACTACGTTACCGACGGTGGCCATGCGACGCACAAGCAGGCTGGCGCCACATGGATTCAGCGCTGGTTGCCCGAAGCTCGCGCGCAACAGGTGGTGCTGACCTCCGGCGCCCAGCATGGCCTGCTGGTAGCGATCAGCAGCCTGTCGAAAAGCGATGATGTGATCCTCTGCGAGTCGCTCTGCTACCCCGGCATCATTTCCCTTGCCCACAGCATGGGCCGCCGCTTGCGCGGGGTAGCCATGGACGAGCACGGCCTGATGCCCGAGGCCTTGCGGGCCGCCTGCCTGGAGCACCGCCCCTCGCTGCTGGTATGTGTGACCACTCACCAGAACCCGACCAACTCGGTAATGCCGCACGCGCGTCGCGAGGCTATCGCCCAGATTGCCCGCGAGTTCGACCTGTTCATCGTGGATGACGATATCTACGGCTTCCTCGAACCGGCGCCTGACTACAAGCCCTTGGCCGCCTATGCACCTGAGCGTTCGGTGTACCTGACCAGCCTGTCCAAGAGCGTGCTGCCGGCCCTGCGTATCGGCTACCTCTACGCGCCGCCACAAACGCTGTCACGGTTGTCGTCTATGGTGCGCAGCAGCGTCTGGATGCCCTCCCCGCTGATGGCTCAGCTGGCCAGCAACCTGATCAACAGCGGCATGGCCGAGCAGTTGGTGCGGGTGCAGCAGGAAGAAGCCGCCGCACGCCAGTTGATGGCCCAGGAAATCCTTGGCAGGTACAAGGTGCGCAGCCAGCCCAACAGCTTCCATATCTGGCTGGAACTCCCTGAGCCATGGACCAGCGATGAGTTCGCCAACCTGGCGCGCAACAATGGCGTAACCGTGGTCAGCGGCAGCCAGTTCCTGCCTGAGCGCAGCCCAGCCAGCTGTGGCGTGCGCATCGCCCTGATGACGCCAAGCCGCGCCGAGCTGAGCTTTGCCCTGACCAAACTCGCCAGCTTGCTGGATTCGTCCGAGCCGCGGCTTTTCTACTAGAGATGAACAGGGCCGCAGGGGGCTCACGAACCGTGATGCGGCTCAGCGGATCAACCGCGCCAGCCCATCCAGCAACCGCTGCAAGGCCCCCTGATTGGCCTGCATCACCGCCCTGCCCGCCTCACCCATGCGCCGGGCATCCTGCGGCAATTCGATCAACTGCCGCACTGCCTGTGCCAACCCTTGGGCATCGTCCACCTGCTGCAACGCCCCGGCATCACGCAACATCGCGCTGATTTCGAGGAAGTTGAACACATGCGGCCCCATGATCACCGGCAGTGCCAGCGCTGCCGGCTCCAGAGGGTTGTGGCCGCCAGTGGCGACCAGGCTACCGCCAACGAAAGCGATGTCGGCCAGTGCGTAGAGGAACAGCAGCTCGCCCATGGTATCGCCGAGCAGCACGCGGGTCTGGCCATCGACCGCCGCACCGGCAGAACGGCGCACGGTAGCGAACTGCCCGCAGCACAAGGCATGCACTGCATCGAAACGCTCGGGGTGGCGCGGCACCAGGATCAGCAGCGCGTCGCCATGCGCCTGCAGCAACTGCTGATGAGCCTGCAGGATCAGCGCGTCCTCACCCTCATGGGTACTGGCCGCAATCCACACCGGCCGCTCGCTTGCGCCCCACTGTTCACGCAGTGCCCTGGCACGCGGCAAAAGCTGGTCATCGACCTTCAGGTCGAACTTGATCGAACCTGTGACCTGCACGCACTCAGGACGCGCACCCAAGTCGCGGAAGCGTTGCGCCTCGGTTTCGGTCTGCACTGCAATCAGGTTCATCTCGGCGAGCATCGGCCGGGTCAGTTTGGCGAAACGCGCGTAGCCACGGGCGGAACGCTCGGACAACCGAGCATTGGCCAGCGCAACCGGAATGCCACGCTTGGCGCATTGGTGAATGTGGTTGGGCCACAGCTCGGTTTCCATGATGATGCCCAGCCGCGGGCGCACATGGTCGAGAAAACGCCCCGCCGCCCACGGCAGGTCATAAGGCAGGTAGCAATGCTGGATGCGTGGCTCATCGGCGAACAGCGCGCGAATGCGCTCGGAGCCGGTGGGGGTCATGCAGGTAAGCGTGACCGGCAGGCCCGGGTAGGCCTTGAGCAAGGCTCGCACCAGGGGCGCGGCGGCAATGCTTTCACCTACCGATACGGCATGTACCCAGATACCACCCTGGCGCATCGCCGGCAGATTGCGGGCGAAACGTTCGCCGATACGCTGGCCGTAGGCCGGGGCCTTGCGTGCACGCAGGTAAAGGCGCAGCGCGACCAGCGGCAGGCCCAGGTGGAACAACAGGGTATAGAGAGTTCTGTTCATGGCGGCGAAGTTTACCCGATCGCGCGCAAGTGCACCGCAAAGCGCTCGGCCAGCCATTGCGCGGCGGGCCCCAGCGGTTCGTCACGGCGCCAGGCCAGTTCGACGACCAAGGCCGGGGGCCGCCATTCGCTGGCCAGCTCGACCATGTGCGCCTGGTAGGTCGGGTATTGCACCACGTGGCGTGGCAGCCACGCCCAGCCCAGCCCTCGCATCAACAGCTCGGCCATGGCGTAGAAGCTGTCGGCGCGCCATACCTGCGGGCTGATCGCTTCGCCGCCGGGGTAGCCACTTTGCTGCGGGGCGATCAGCAACTGGCGGTAACGTGCCAGCTGCTGGCGTGTGACGCGGCTTTCACGCGCCAATGGATGATCCACCGCGCACACCGTGACCATCTCCACGCTACCCAGGGCACGCCGCTCCAGTGAGGCAGGCATGCTTTCATGGTGGAAAAACAAACCCAGGTCTGCACGTCGCTCCACCAGCTTGCGCGCTACATCACCTTGGGCACCGCTGGCCAGTTGCACTTCCAGAAAAGGGTAATGACTGGCCAGTTCGTCGAGGCTGTCGATCACAGGTTGATAAGGCATGGCTTCATCCTGGGCCACCCGCAACAAGGCTTCCTGGCCACGCATCAGGGCCAGAGCGCGGCCATCGAGCCGTTCGCACTGGCGCAGCAGTTCGCGGGCATCCTCCAGCAGCGCGGTACCGTTTTCGGTCAGCCTGGGCTGACGGCCGCTGCTGCGCTCGAACAAAGTGACGCCGAGGTCCGCTTCGAGCATTGCAATGGCATTGCTGACGGCGGACTGCGCTTTGCGCTGCTCGCGGGCGACGGCAGAAAACGAGCGCAGTTCGACGACGCGCACAAAGGTACGCAACTGCTCGAGGCTCCACTGTTCGGCCATCAACCTATCTCCCAGAGTGATAGGTAATGACTTTACCGCATTCAGGGACACTCTAGAATGCCCGCCCAGAACCGGAGGAACGAACCATGAACGCCTACACCTACCTCGCCATCGCCATTGTCGCCGAAGTCATCGCCACAGCCTCCATGAAGGCTGTGAAAGGCCTGAGCACGCCATTGCCCCTGCTGCTGATGGTGGTCGGCTATGCCATCGCGTTCTGGATGCTGACGCTGGTGGTGCGCAGCATTCCGGTGGGTATCGCCTATGCGATCTGGTCGGGGCTTGGGATTGTGCTGATCAGCGTGGCGGCGCTGGTGATCTATGGGCAGAAACTCGATGTGCCGGCGATGCTGGGGATGGCGATGATCGTTGGCGGCGTGGTGGTGATCCAGTTGTTCTCCAAGACTGCCGGGCATTGATGGGGCCTGTCGGCGATGAGCCAAGCCAGGCATAGCCTGTATACTTGCCAGCTGTCCCAGACTTCGAGGTACCGCCATGCCATCCGCCATTTCCACTGACGTGCTCATCGTCGGCGCCGGGGTCGCAGGCCTGTGGCTCAATGCCCGCCTGCGCCGCCTGGGTTATTCGACAGTGCTGGTGGAGCGCGCCAGCCTTGGCGGCGAACAGACCATCAAGTCCCAGGGCATCATCCATGGCGGTACCAAGTACGCCCTGCACGGTGCGTTGACGGGGGCCTCGGAAGCCATCGCCGACATGCCACGGCGCTGGCGCGAAGCCGTGGCCGGCAGCGGCGAACTGGACCTGAGCCGCACCCGCCTGCTTTCCGACGCCCACTACCTGTGGTCGCCCGGCACCCTGGCCGGCAACCTCACCAGCTTCTTCGCCAGCAAGGCCGTGCGCGGCCGGGTTGACCAGGTCAAGGGGGACCAGTTGCCTCCCGCACTGCAGGACCGCGCCTTCAAAGGCAAGGTGTATCGCTTGGCCGAACTGGTGATCGATGTCCCCAGCCTGCTGGCCAACCTGGCTGAACTGGCTGGCGACTCCTTGCTCGCCGGTGAGCACATCGAGCCCCTGCGTGAAGGTGATTCACTGGTTGGCCTGCGCGTGGACGGCCGTGAAATACGGGCCCAGCGCATCGTGCTCAGTGCTGGCGCGGGCACCGAGGGCCTGCTTCACGCCATGGGCCTTGAGCAACCGGCCATGCAAACACGGCCGCTGCATATGGTCATGGCCAAAGGCCCTAACCTCAAACCACTGTATGCCCACTGCCTGGGCGGCGGCCCCAAGCCGCGCGTCACCATCACCACCCACCCCGCAGCCGATGGCCAATGGGTCTGGTACCTGGGCGGCGACCTGGCTGAAGCCGATGGCGTAGCACGCGACACGGCTGCACAGATTGCCGCAGCCCAGAAGGAAGTCAGCCAGCTCTTGCCGTGGGTAGATCAACGCCTGGTCCGCTGGGCCACGCTGCGGGTCGACCGCGCAGAGCCTGCACAATCGGGCCTGGTGCGGCCCGACAACGCGTTCCTCGCCGACCAGCAGCGCCTACTGGTGGGCTGGCCTACCAAACTTGCCCTGGCGCCCGACTTCAGTGACCGTGTGCTGGCCAGCCTGGAACGTGACGGCATCCGCCCAAGCGCCCAGGCCGAGCTTGCAGGGCTGCCACGCCCGCCACTCGGCGTGCCCGCCTGGGAGCAACTGCTGCCATGACCCTGCCGACCCTGCACGACTTCTACCGCCCGCTGGGCAGCACAGGCTTGAAGGTGTCCCCTCTGGGCCTGGGCACGGTCAAGCTTGGCCGCGACCAAGGCGTGAAGTACCCCACCGGGTTCACGATCCCCGGCGATGACGAAGCGCGCCTGCTGCTGGCCCAGGCGCGCGAACTGGGTATCAACCTGATCGACACGGCGCCGGCCTATGGCCGCAGCGAAGAGCGTCTGGGGCCGCTGCTGCGCGGCCAGCGCGATGAATGGGTGATCGTCAGCAAGGTTGGCGAAGAGTTCGAAAACGGCCTGTCGCGCTTCGACTTCAGTGCAGCCCACACCCGTCTTTCGGTCGAACGCAGCCTGCGCCGGCTGGAAACCGACCGTATCGAACTGGTGCTGGTGCACTCCGATGGCAACGACCTGGAGATTCTCGAGCAGCAAGAGGTCTACCAGACCCTCGCAGCCCTCAAGCAAGAGGGCAAGATCCTCGGCTACGGCCTGTCGGGCAAAACTGTCGCCGGCGGGCTGAAGGCACTTGAGCAGGGCGACTGCGCCATGGTCACCTTCAATCTCAACGAGCAGGCAGAACGACCGGTACTGGACTACGCTGCCGAGCACGGCAAAGCCATTCTGGTGAAGAAGGCCTTGGCCAGTGGGCATGTCTGCCTCGCACCTGGTGTCGACCCGGTACACGCCAGCTTCGAACTGCTGTTCGCCCACCCTGGCGTCAGCAGTGCTATCGTCGGCACCATCAACCCGTTGCACCTGGCCCACAATGTGGCCACGGTCGCCCGCATTTTGGGCCAGCATTGAGTTGTCCCCACCCCGGGCCTGGAGACTGACCCGACGCAAGGAGGAGCCTCGTGCCGCGTACGCTGATTCGCAAGAACCCGAGCAACTTCAAAACACTGCCATTGCATGTCGAAGCCACCCCCGAGAGCCTGGTCTACCAGAGCATCGGCATGCCGGTGAACTTCGCCCAGACCCAACAACGGCGCCGGGCCATCCAGCTACCCGATAACCAGCGCTTCGTAGCTGAACTGGCCAACCTGGGTGTCTCGGTACGCCTGACCCTGCACTGGCAGAACCGCGACTACTGGGTACTGGTGCGTCAGCGCCGCCAGGACCGGGGCGACGTGGTGCTTAAATTGATTTCAGGGTATGTCCCGGCTCAGGAGCTCAACCTGCCGCTGCACACCGCGGTACAGGAAGTGGCGGAAGAGTGCCTGCTGGAAACGCCGGAGGGCTGGCTGGGTGGTCGCTTCAACGACACCTGGCTACCTGCACCTTACGCTGCTGCCCTGCACTACCGGGAAGCGCTGCCGTTCGTGCTGACGCCGGAATCGGGTGCCGCCCGGCCGGTGCATTGCGGCAACCTGATGTTGCTGGAGCGCCCACGGGCCTACGTGCACCTGCCTACGGCATCGCTGCAACTGATCTACGACATGCGCCTGCAAGTACCCAGGGACGCCAAGAAGCTGAGCCTGTTCCATGTCGATGAACGCCTTGAAGGTGATCAGCTGGTCGCCCGGCTCAACCGTAAACGGCCCGACCTGTACCTGATGCCGGTGCAGGACGGTCAGCCGCAGGCCGAGCTGTATACATTGAGGAAAGATGAACTGGTGCCGGCCAGTACCCGCGGGCTGTACCTGGCGGAGAGCTTTGCCCGGCAGGACGGGTGGGTGGTCGCGGACGAGCGGATACGCTGGAAGGACTGGGTAAAGCAGCAGGGGCTGGTGGAGCGCAAAACCGCAAAGGCTTCACACCTGCGACGCTTTGGCGACAAGGCGCGGGCACTGCTGGAGCGCGCGCGCACCTCGCTGAACAAATGAATATCCGGGGCCATCTTACGGCCCCGGGCGCATCAGTTCTTGCGGATTTTTTCGACTATCGCGGTAGTCGAGCTGTTCTCGACCAAGCCCAACACCTTCACGGTGCCGCCGTAGCCCTTGACGATATCGGCACCCACCACTTGGTCGATACCGTAGTCACCGCCCTTGACCAGCACATCCGGTTTCACCTGGCTCAGCAGGTTCTCCGGCGTACCTTCAGGGAAGCTGATGACCCAGTCCACCGCGCCCAGCCCAGCCAGCACGGCCATGCGCCGATCGACACTGTTGATCGGGCGGCCAGGACCCTTCAAACGGCTTACCGAGGCATCGTCGTTGACCGCGACGATAAGACGATCACCTTGGGCACGCGCCTGCTCGAGGTACGTCACATGCCCAGCATGCAGGATGTCGAAACAACCATTGGTGAAGACGATCTTCTCGTTGTGCGCACGCGCATCGTCGATGGCCAGCAGCAATTGCTCCAGGCCCAGCACGCCACGTTCGGAACCTTCCTCGCGCTGAATCGCGCGACGCAACTCAGGTGCACTGATCGCTGCAGTACCCAGTTTGCCGACCACGATGCCAGCCGCCAGGTTGGCCAGGGCGACCGCGTGGGGCAGGTCTTCACCGGCCGCGATGGCCGCTGCCAGGGTGGAAATCACGGTATCGCCAGCGCCGGTCACATCGAACACTTCGCGGGCACGGGCTGGCAGGTGCAGCGCCGGCTGGCCGGTGCGCAGCAGGGTCATGCCGTGCTCGCCACGGGTAACCAGCAACGCGCCCAGGTCAAGGTCGAGCAGCAGCTGCAGGCCCTTGGCGACCAGCTCGGCCTCATCGGCGCAGCGGCCGACAATGGTCTCGAACTCGCTGAGGTTCGGCGTGATCAGGCTGGCACCGCGGTAGATGGAGAAGTCCTTGCCCTTGGGGTCGGCCAGTACCGGTATACCCTTGGCACGTGCGGCCTCGATCAGGCTCTGATGATTTTTCAGTGCGCCTTTGCCGTAGTCGGACAACACCAGCACCTTGACACCCTCCAGCAGGCTCTCGACTTCGGCGCCCAGCGACAGCGGGTCAGTGGCGAACGGCTCTTCGAAATCGATGCGCAACAGCTGCTGGTGACGGCTCATGACCCGCAGCTTGACGATAGTCGGCTGGTGCGCAATGCGCTGGAACACCGAACGTACACCTGCAGCCTGCAGGCTGTTGGCCAGGCTGTCGGCGGCCTCATCCTGGCCGGTAACGCCGATCAGTGCTGCCGGAGCACCGAGGGCGGCAATGTTCAACGCAACGTTGGCCGCGCCGCCTGGGCGATCCTCGATCTGATCGACCTTTACCACCGGCACTGGCGCTTCAGGCGAGATACGCGAAGTACCGCCATGCCAGTAGCGGTCCAGCATGACATCGCCGACCACCAATACCGGGGCTTGATCGAAACGCGGCATGGACAACTTCATGGGCAACCCATATGGAAATAATGAACAGGGGCAGGATATTAGCACAGGGTAGGCGACGGCTTTACGGCCAGATCGGGCCCTGGAAAATTCCGGTGACAATCGGGGCCGTACGGCCCCGATCAAGGGCAACTCAGGTGATATCGGCCTTCGCAGGCTCATCCAGCCCCATGGCGTGCAAGCGGGCATAATAGCCATTGGCTGCCAGCAGTTCGGCATGGGTACCGCGCTCCACCAGACGGCCCTGGTCCATCACCAGGATCTGGTCGGCTTTCTCGATAGTCGACAGGCGGTGCGCGATCACCAGCGTGGTGCGGCCCTGCATGACATGGTCCAGGGCAGCCTGGATATGCCGCTCGGACTCAGTGTCCAGCGCCGAAGTCGCTTCGTCGAGGATCAGCAGCGGCGCGTTCTTCAACAGGGCCCGGGCAATCGCCAGGCGCTGGCGCTGGCCACCGGAAAGTAGCACGCCGTTTTCACCCACGTCGGTGTCGAAGCCCTTGGGCAACTGGTCGACGAACTCCTTGGCATAGGCATCGGCAGCCGCAGCTTCGATGTCTGCGCGCGGCGCGCCGGCCAGGTCGCCGTAGGCAATGTTGTTGGCCACTGTGTCGTTGAACAGGGTCACATGCTGGGTCACCTGCGAAACGTGCCGGCGCAGGTTGCGCAGGCGGTAGTCTTCGATCTCCACGCCATCGAGCAGAATCTGCCCCTGATCGTGGTGATAGAAGCGCGGGATCAGCGCCGCCAGGGTCGACTTGCCGCTACCAGAGCGCCCGACCAGCGCGATCATCTGCCCAGGCTCGGCGGTAAAGCTGATGTCGCTCAGCACTTCGCGATCGGTGCCTGGGTAGGTGAAGCTCAGGTTGCGTACTTCGAGGCGACCGGCCACCCGCTCCTTCTCGATCGTACCGCGGTCGATCTCGGGCTGCTCGTCGAGCTGCTCGAAGATGCTTTCAGCCCCGGCAAGGCCTTTCTGGATGGTCGAGCTGACCTCAGAAAGCTGGCGGATCGGCTTTGGCAGCAGGCCCGCAGCAGTGATGTAGGCCACCAGATCACCGGCGGTCGAGTCGCCCCGCAGGAACAGCACCAGGAACATCAACGCGGCCATGGCGCTGTAGATCACCAGTTGCAGCATCGGCGTGTACAGGGCGCCAGTCTTGGTCATGCGCAACTGTTTGTCGGTGTTGCTCTGGCTGGCACGGCCAAAGCGCTGCTGCTCGTAAGCCTCGCCGCCGAAGCTGCGAACCACACGGTAGCCCTGGATGGTTTCGGAAGCTACGTGGGTCACGTCGCCCATCGCCACTTGGATCTTCTTGCTCTGCTTACGGAATTTCTTGCTGGCGACGCTAACCATTACCGCGATCACCGGCAGGATGGCGACCATTACCAGGGTCAGGTGCCAGTTCATCCAAAGCAGGTAGGCAAACAGGAAGACCACTGTCAGGCCTTCACGGATCACCACCTTGATTGCATCGGTGGCGGCACCCGTCACCATGGTCACGTTGAAGGTAATGCGTGAAATCAGGTGGCCGGAGTTATGATTGTCGAAATAGCGGTTGGGCAGTACCAGCAGCTTGTTGAACAACTCCACGCGCAGGTCATGCACCAGGGAAAGGGAAACCTTGGCCAGGAAATAGTTGCCGAGGAACGAACCCAGGCCCTGCCATGCGGCGATCAGGATGATCAGCAGCGGTACCGCCTGCAGCAATTGCAGGTCGCGCAAGTAGGGCACGTTGGGGAACAACACCGCTTCGGGGTTGCTCAGGCCATCGACAAAGTACTTGAGGATCCCGGCCAGCATTGGCTGGGTCGAGGCAAAGATCACGAAACCGATAATACTCAGCAGGAAAATGCCGATATAGGGTTTCACGTAGCTCAGCAACCGGAAGTAGATCTTCAGGCTGGAGGTGTGCTCCGCCGGTAGCGGTGTTTCGGCCATCATCGAGCTCGCTGTTCAGGTTGAACCGGAAATTTTACCACAGGCGTCATTTTCGGCACGCCTGCGAGGCAACAACATGCCAGGCCGGCGGCCCACAAGGCTTGCACCCGGTTTTTTTCGTACGGTATGAGCCCCCCTGGTCAGTCAAAAGAGACCAACGTGGTGCTGGAGGATTATTTTCGGCATTATTGCCGGTCATTTTGCTCGCCAGACGACAAGGCTCAACTCATGCAATGCTCTCGGCTCACCCAGGTCGACTTCGATCAGCTGACACTTGGCGCCCAGATACTGGAGGCGGACAGCCATGGCGCCAAAGTCTACCTGCTTGAGGATGGTAACTTCCTCAAGGTTTTTCGGCGCAAGCGTCTGATTTCATCTGCGCTGCTGCGCCCCTACTCCCAGCGCTTCGTGGACAACGCTGCGCGCCTTGCGCAGCTGGGCATCCCTACGCTCGAGGTAATCAGCCAGCACAAGCTCGACCTGCCGGGCAGAACAGCGGTGCTGTACCGGCCATTGCCGGGGCGCACGCTGCTGCAGATGTCGCGGGACGAAGGCTTCAGCTGGGACATCTACCTGCCCCGCCTGATCACCCTGATCCGCCAGTTGCACCGTAGCGGCGTGTACTTCCGCTCGCTGCACCTGGGCAATGTGGTGGTCACGCCCGACCAGCAGCTGGGCCTGATCGACGTTGCGGACATGCGCTTCCTGCGCCCGCCGCTGTCTGCCCGTATGGTTCGACGCAACGTGCAACATATGGTGAGTTACATCGCACGCGAGAAACTGGGCGACCGCTTCCCCCTCGCCGATTTCCAAGCGGCCCTGCTGGCGCGTTGAACATCAGCCCGGCAGCGCCTGGCAGGCCGTTGAAAAAACCTGCCAGGCGCGGTGTCAGTGCACGAAGATGGATATACCCATACCTGCCAAGGCACCGATCACCAGCGTCAATGCGAGCTTGACCCGGTCGCGATTACGCCGCTTGGCCTTGCGGTGCACTTCTTCAGGCACGGTGACGTGGCTGCCAAAGCCCGTGTGCAGTACCGCGTCACCCTCCAGGGTCACCGCTGTCAGTTTCAACTCCGCGTAACGGCGCGACAACGCCTTCTCGCCGGCATAGGCGGCAAATGGCGCACAGCGCTGATAATCGCTCAGCCGACGCAAGCCCGGGTTGAGGGAAAAGGCCTGCCATTCGGCTTTCTCGGAGTGCAATGGATAGCACGGCACGCCGGCGATCACCTGGCGATCCCCCAGATGAATGTAAGGGCTGTGGATCGACAAGTCATGGGCGTGGCTGCGCAACCAGACTTGCAGCACATCGGGGCTGACCTCGAGGATCGCCTTGGAGTCTTCGACGAAGGCCTGGCGATAGAAGCGCCAGTCGTCCTCGCAATGGAAGATGTAAGCCGTCTTCACATGGCTGTACGCCAGGTCGATCGACGCCAGCTGCCCAAGCTTGGGGCGGTTGACGAACACCGTGCAGTGGGGTTTCCAGTGCTCGGGTACGGCACCGTGAACAGCGTCGTCACCGGAGTCCTCGGTAATGAAGACCTCGCGAATGGGCGCTGTGTTGTAGCGATCGAAGCTCTCAAGGGTTTCCTTGAGCAGATCGAACCGACCGCAGCTGGTCACGACAAGCGTGACATCACTATCATTTGAAAAGCGCACCGGACTCCCTCCGCGTTGCGACAACAGACTTTGCGTAGCCACTCCCTGGCCACGAAAGCTCTTTAGATTAAATGCCCAGCGTCAACCGCAGCCTCTGCCAGGCGGACAAGGGCGGGTGCGGCCTGAGTGCCGGGCGCATATGGTCGACGATGCTACGGCCAACTTCAGCGAAACTGAAGCGGGAAACCGCCAGGTGCCGCCCATTTTCCGCAATTTGCTGCGCCAGGCCCGGATCGGCGCGCAGGGCGCTCAGCTTCGCCTGGAGCATCGGAATGCTGTCGTACAACACCACGTTGTGCATATCCTGCAGGCCCAGGGCGCTATTTTCTTCTGCCCCCTGGTCGAACGCCAGCAACACGCAGCCGCAGGCCATGGCCTCGAAGTTCTTGATCATGTACTCGCCCATGCCCACATCGGCACTGACGAAGAAACGGATCCGGTTGAGGGTGTTGCAATAGTCTTCACCTGATTTGGTGCGGGTCACCACCAGGTTTTCCACCCGCCCCAGCTCATCCAGCAACGCCTTGCGCCCGCTGTAGGCAACACTGTTGGTACTACCGACGAACGCCAGCTCGATATCACGCTCAAGCCCTTGGTCCGTGAGCAGGCGCTCGTCATAACCCTTGGGCACGAACACCGCATCGAAACCTTCCTGGCGCAGGCGCTCACTGACCATGTAGCCGGAACTGATCACCCGTGCCCACGGCAGCTTGCGGTAATGCGCACTGAACTTGCCGGTGTACTTGCAGGGGATGTAGTTCTGGTAGGCATCATGCTCGAGGATCACCAGGTTCGGCACGGTACGGATGAACGCCGCCTGGCGTATCTCCTGCTTGAAGCGCAGGAAGAAGACGATGCGGTCATAGCGCTCGACCTGCACTTCACGTTTGAAATAACGGCGCAGGTTGCGCTGGTCATCGCTGGTCAACCAGCGCAGGTCGCACTCACAGTTGGCCGCGACGCCGTCGTACAGGCGATCGAGGATCGCCCGCTGTTCCTTCTGCACCAGAAATAAGACTTTCATTGCTTTCCTTGGGCGCTCTGCGCCTTCGCGGTCAACCATCGGCATTATCTACAGCTCACGGCGCCAGAACAGTTCATGCCGGCGCACGGCCTTGCGGAAGAACTCGTTCTCACCGTAAGGCGATGGCCGGCGCCCGGCCAGCCAGCGCTGCAACAGCCGACGCACTCGGCGCTTGAACGGTGCGCCAGGTTGCAGGTCGTGCATCATGCCCAGGGCCATCGCCTTGTCGCGCTGCGTTGGCAGGTCCAGCACCAGGCTGCAGGGTGCCCACGGCTGGTCGGCACTCAATTGCGGTGGCAAGGCCACTCCATCGCCGCTGTCGCCCATGGGCCAGCGGTCGTTGTCGTGCAGATGGTTGGCATAGCACAGCAGCGTCTGCGGCTGCCACGCCAAGCCCTGCAGCGCCTGCATGACGGCAACATGGGCGCAGATGTGATCAGGGTGCGGGTCCAGTTGCGGGTGCGGCATGACCAGCACTTCAGGCCGGGCCATCTCCAGCAGCGCACGCAAGTCAGCCAGCAGGTTGTTCCAGGTTGGCGCGCCATCGCTGTCGGCCGGCAACCGCAACGGGTTGAAGCGACGGAACGGGCGGATATCGGCCATGTCGGCTTCTCGGGAAACGGCCGGCACATCGGGCGCTGCCTGCATGGCGGGCAGTTGCAGGCAGAAGTAGCCTAATTGCACGCAACGCGCCTCTGGCACCCCGGCCCAGCGCGGCACGGCAATGCTGTCCCAGGCGCGCAGACGGCCCTTCAGCCGTGCCGCCTCGGCCTTGCCCATGCCCATCTGCTGGTAGTGCTCTGCTTCGATTTCGCCAGCGGTCAAGGTCACCACCCAGGCTTCGTCCGCCTGGCTGTAAAGGCCATAGGCCGCCAGCTCGGCATCATCGGCATGCGGCGCGATCACCATCACGCGACGGCGCTGCGTTTCGACGCCGGCGGTTATCCACAGACGCGGCTGGCCCTGCAAACGACAGTGACGGCCGCGCACGCGCAGCGTACCGGCCTGCAGCGGTGCAGACAGCCCGGTCAGGTTCAGGAAGCGAACGCCGTCGACACCGCGCTCGAACGCCTGCCGGTCTGCACGCTCATCGGCCAGCAGCTCGACACATGGGTCGAGAAAACGCCCAAGCCATCCGCTTTTGACCCGCACTTCGAGGATCAGCGTTTCATTACCCTGCAGCGTCGTATCGACCTTGAGCACGCCGTCACGCAAGGTGACAGGCGCTTCGCCGGTCTGCTCGCCGAAGTTGTAGGCGTAATCTTCGCCCGGTGCATAGAACAGATGATCAGCGAACCAAGCTTCGTGGGCAGCCCAGAGCAGCGGCAGCAGCAACAACGGCAGCCACCACCAGGCGAATACGCCCAGGGCAACCAGCACCGCCAGGCCGGCCAGCAGCCCCAGGCGCTTGTTGCGCCGGTGGCGCTTGAGCAACTGCTGTTTGCGGCTCACGCCTGGAACACCGGCACGGGGTTGCACCAACGGTCCTTGTACTCGCGGTCGGCACGGCCAAACGAGAAGCGCAGAGGTTTGTTGCGTGCGCGGGCATCGTCCCAGGCAGCCTGGGTGTTGAGGAAGCTCAGCACGCTGCCAGGGCTGAAGGCCTTGGTCTCAGGGTCGACGCCGCCGTTGACGTACTCGACACTGATCCACTGCGGTGCTTCGACCCGATAGACCAACTGGATGGCGATGGGCTTGTCGTCGAGCAACAGCACCGAGCCGATCAGCAGCTCACGCAGGCGCTCGAGCACATCGGCCATACGCTCGGCACCGGTGGCCGGGAACCCCCAGCGGCGCTGGAACAGGTCGCAGTACATGGCCGCGATCTGCTGGGCATTGAAATCGGTAATAGGGCGCACCACACCACCCGCCTCTTCCAGCAAGCGCAACTCGCGGCGCTGGTTGTAGCGGAATTTCTTCGACAGGTCTTCATGCGCCCGGGCCATCGCCAACTGCTCTTTCTGAGCCTTCAGGCCGCTGAAGCGCCCCTGGTTCAGCTCGGACAGGTAGCGCGCGGTATGGCGCAAGGGTGCGGCGGCATCGCCAGCGCCTGGCAGAATGATCTCGGCATTGCCCAGGTCAAACAGGCCTTTCTTGCCGGCACGCTTGAGCACGTCCTTGGACAGCGCCAAATGACGCCCCCAGGTCGCAACGCCAGCCTTCAGCTCGCCTGCCTGATGCCAGCCCAGGTAACGCACGGGTATCTGCGCCAGGTCCGCCAACTGCTCGATCACCAGCGGGTGCGTGGCAACGCTGCCACCGAAGCGTGCCCACGCCTCGGCGTAGGCGGCAGCGTCGATCACCTGCCAACCGCGCTCTCGCCAAGCCTGAATATGATTGAGCATCACTTGCCCACCACCAGCGCGCTTACCTGCGGTAGCTGCCAGAAGGCATCGCGCACGGCCTGATCGGAGAAACGCTCGCGCAGGCGCTGCAGCATGTGCGAGGCGCATGCATCGCGCTGCTGCTCGTCCAGCAACGCCATATGCTTCAAGCCTTGGGCCAGCTGCGAGGCATCGCCGAGCGGGAACAACACACCCACGCCCTCGACCACTTCACGAGCCCCGCCGCAGGCCGTTGCCAGCACAGGTACGCCGGCCACCATGGCTTCGAGCAGGACCATACCGAACGGTTCATGGTCGGAACTCAGGGCAAACACGTCGAATGCCTGGAAGTAGCGGCGCGCATCCGGGACCTGGCCCAGAAAGTCGACTTGCCCGGCAATGCCCAGCTCGCCAGCCAGCGCCTTGAGCTTGTCTTCAAGGCGCCCCATGCCGAGGATCGCCAGACGAGCGCCGGCCGGCAGCTCAGGCAGGGCTTGGGCAAAGCCGCGCAGCAAGGTCGCCTGGTCCTTGTCCGGGTGCAGGCGCCCGACATTGCCGACGACCCACGCCTGCGCATCCAGGCCAAGGGCCTGACGCGCTTCAGCGCGCGGTACCAGTGCGGCCTGCAGGGCCTCGATGTCGATACGGTTGTACAGCGTCTGGATACGTTCGGCCGGCCACTGAGGCAGGCAACGGCGCATGTCGTCACGCACGGCGTCCGACACGCCAAGCAGGCTCAGCCGTTTGCTGAACAGGTTGGCGAACAGGCGCCGCCCCTTGCGCTCATAGTCGCCGAACGCATGGTGCACGCCGATCACCGGCAGGCCCGTCGCCAGCAAAGCCACGTAGATCGGCTTGAAGCGGTGGGCGATGCAGAAGCTGAAATTGCGCTCGGCCGCGATGCGGCGCAGGGCGCGTATGGCGCCGAGCTTCAGGCCGCGGACGGCCTTGGAGCTGAATTGGAGGAACAGCACCTCGTCCGACGCGCAGCCAGCCGCAACCTGCGGGTCGGCGGCGCCGGTGAGAAATACCGTGGTGACCTTGTAGCCGCTGCCCTGGAACAGGCTGGCGTACTGACGGGCGCAGTCGAGGAACGGCCCGTCGTAGCCATGGCAGAACTGCAGGATGCGCGGTTCAGAGCGGCTGGTCATACGCGGCGGCGCCGTCCTTCACAACAAGAATGTCTTCCATGATCAGGTACTGCAGGTCCGAACCGAAGAACATGTTCAGCGCATCGGTCGGCGAGCAGATCATCGGCTCGCCACGGCGGTTGAGCGAAGTGTTCAGCGACACGCCATTGCCGGTCAGGTCTTCCAGTGCCTTCATCATGTCGTAGTAACGCGGGTTGTACTCACGCTTGAGCACCTGGGCACGCGAAGTGCCATCCTCGTGAACCACTTCCGGCACACGGGTTTTCCACTCTTCAGCCACTTCGAAGGTGAAGGTCATGAACGGCGCCGGGTGATCGATCTTGATCATTTGCGGGGCGACGGTGTCGAGCATCGACGGGCAGAAAGGTCTCCAGCGTTCGCGGAACTTGATCTGGTGGTTGATGCGGTCAGCCACACCTTCGACGCTCGGGCAGCCGATGATCGAACGGCCACCCAACGCGCGCGGGCCGAATTCCATGCGGCCCTGGAACCAGGCCACCGGGTTGCCGTCGACCATGATCCGGGCGATCTGCTGGGGCATGTCGTCGAGCTTGCGCCATTTCGGCTGGTTCGGGTGACGGGCACAGGCGGCGATCACGTCTTCGTTGGAGTACGAAGGGCCGAGGTAGACGTGCTCCATCTTCTCGACGGGTACGCCACGGGCATGCGACACATAGGCCGCAGCACCGACTGCAGTACCGGCGTCACCGGAGGCCGGCTGGACGAACAGCTCTTTGACGTCCGGACGGGCGATGATCTTCTGGTTGAGCTTGACGTTCAGCGCGCAGCCGCCAGCGAAGGCCAGCTTGCCGGTTTCACGCAGGGTGTCGCCCAGGTAGTGGTCGATCATCTGCAAGGCCAGCTTCTCGAACAGCGCCTGCATGCTCGCTGCGTAATGGATATAGGGCTCGTCGGCAATGTCGCCTTCGCGCTTTGGGCCCAGCCATTCGATCAGTTTCGGCGAGAAGTAGAAGCCCTTGCCCTTCTCTTTATAGCGGCGCAGGCCGATGACGTTGGCATACTCGGTGTTGATCACCAGTTCGCCGTTCTCGAAGCTGGCCAGGCGGGAGAAGTCATATTTGCTGGCATCGCCATAGGGCGCCATGCCCATGACCTTGAATTCGCCATCGAGCATTTCGAAGCCGAGGAATTCGGTGATCGCGCCGTACAGGCCGCCCAGCGAATCCGGGTCGAAGAATTCCTTGATCTTGTGGATCTTGCCGTTTTCGCCATAGCCGAAGAAAGTGGTGGCGTACTCACCCTTGCCGTCGATACCCAGGATCGCGGTCTTTTCCTTGAAGCCCGAGCAGTGATAGGCACTGGAGGCATGCGCCAGGTGGTGCTCGACCGGCTCGATCTTGACTTTTTTCGGGTCGAAGCCCAGTTGCTCCAGGCACCAGACGATCTTCTTGCGGTAGCGCTTGTAGCGGCGGTTGCCCATCAGGATCGCGTCGAGGGCACGGTCCGGGGCATACCAGTAGCGCTTGGCATAGTGCCAGCGAGCCTTGCCGAACAGGCTGATCGGGGCGAACGGGATGGCGACCACGTCGACATCGGACGGCTTGATGCCGGCCTGTTCCAGACAGAACTTCGCCGACTCGTAAGGCATGCGGTTCTTCGCATGCTTGTCACGCACGAAGCGCTCTTCTTCGGCGGCGGCAATCAGTTTGCCGTCGATGTACAGGGCCGCGGAAGGGTCATGGCTAAGGGCGCCGGACAGGCCAAGAATCGTCAATGCCAAGGGATTAGCCTCTTCATTCGGTAGAGATGCGCCAGCGGCCTCAGGGGCGGGTGGCGGCTAAAAGGCGGGATTATAACGCAAACACTTCCAACTGGCCCTATCGCCGGCAAGCCGGCACCGACAGGCGCGGCGCCGCGCAAAGAGCGGCGCCGCGCCGGCGACAGGGCCGGCCTGGGCACCCGCTTTATTCAGCGATCAGCCAGTCCATCCGGTAGCTGCCGGCCGTCTGCGCCAGCTCTCTGGCCAGCCAGGGCAGCAGTTCCTTGAGTTCTTCTTCCAGCCCCCATGGCGGGTTGGCAATGGCCAGGCCCGAACCATTGAGGCCCTGCGGGCTGTCCTGGTGGTGAACGTACAGCTCGACCCGCAGCAGCTTGGGCGCACCAGTGCTGGTCAGGTCCTGGTAGAACCGGGTGAGCGAGCGCTGGTCCTTGATCGGGTACCAGATGGCCGCGACGGTCTGGCGCATGCGGCCGATCGCCTCTTTCATCGACGTGGTGCAACGTTTGAGCTCATCGGCCTGTTCGAACGGCGGGTCGATCAGCATGATCGCGCGCTTTTCCGGCACCGGCAGCAACGCCCGCGGCACATGCCAGCCTTCACCCAGGTGCACCACCACGCGCGGGTCTTTCTTCATGTTCTCTTTGAGCAGCGGCCCGTCTTCGGGGTGCTTCTCGTTGAGCAGGGCGCGGTCCTGCTGGCGCATCAGGCGGCGGGCCAACTCCGGCGAGCCGGGGTAGTAGCGCAACTCGCCATCGCTGTTCAGGCGCTTGATGATGCGCAGGTAATCGGCGGCCATGGCCGGTAGATCATCGCGGTTCCACAGGCGCGCGACCCCTTCCAGGTACTCACCGGTACGGGTGGCCTGGTCGCCTTGCAGGTCATACAGGCCCAAACCGGCGTGGGTGTCGATATAGGCGAACGGCTGTTCTTTGCGCGACATCAGGGCGATGAGGCGGGTCAGCACGATGTGCTTGAGGACGTCGGCATGGTTGCCGGCGTGGAAGGCGTGACGATAGTTCATGGCAACTCCTGCGCGAGCGGCAAGTTTACCTTGCCTTGCCGGCGGAGTCAGGCCTGGCTGCCGATCGACAGCGCCCCGACCGCCGGTTTAGCGGCGGCCGGGGCACCTCGACCCGACAGGTGTCAGGTATTACTTTTCAGCGTGATACGCGGCATCAGCGGTTTCAAAGCGCGAAACCATGCTGCTCGACGGGCTGCTCAGCTTGCTCACCACGACAATGGCGATGCTGGCGAACAGGAAGCCCGGGATGATTTCGTACAAACCGATGGTGTCGAACTGTTTCCACAGGATCACGGTCAGCGCACCGACCACGATACCGGCCAGCGCGCCGTTACGGGTCATGCCTTTCCACAGCACCGAGATCAGCACGACCGGGCCGAAGGCGGCACCGAAGCCGGCCCAGGCGTAGGCCACCAGGCCCAGCACGCGGTTTTCCGGGTTGGCAGCCATGGCGATGGCGATCAGGGCCACGGCCAGCACCATCAGGCGACCGACCCAGACCAATTCACGCTGCGAGGCATTCTTGCGCAGGAAGGCCTTGTAGAAGTCCTCGGTCAGCGCACTGGAGCACACCAGCAACTGGCAGCTCAAGGTACTCATCACCGCGGCCAGAATGGCCGACAGCAGCACACCGGCCACCCAAGGGTTGAACAGGATCTTCGCCAGCTCGATGAACACACGCTCGTGGTTCTCGGTGACCGGGCCTGCCAGGTCAGGGTTCGCGGAGAAATAAGCGATACCGAAGAAGCCCACGGCGCAGGTACCGACCAGACACAGGATCATCCAGGTCATGGAAATGCGGCGCGCCTTGGCGATGGATTTGACCGAATCGGCGGCCATGAAGCGTGCCAGGATGTGCGGCTGACCGAAGTAGCCCAGGCCCCAACCCATCAGCGAAATGATGCCGATGAAAGAAGCACCCTTGAGCATGTCGAAGTGCGCCGGGTTCTGCGCTTCGATAGCCAGGAAGGTCGTGTCGACGCCGCCCGTGGAGATCAGCACGATGATCGGGGTCAGGATCAGCGCGAAGATCATCAGCGAAGCCTGCACGGTGTCTGTCCAGCTCACCGCCAGGAAGCCACCGATGAAGGTGTAGGCGATGGTTGCCGCAGCACCGGCCCACAGCGCAGTCTCGTACGACATGCCGAAGGTACTTTCGAACAGACGGGCACCGGCGACGATACCGGAGGCGCAATAGATGGTGAAGAACACCAGGATGACGATGGCCGAAATGATCCGCAGCAGGCCGCTGCTGTCTTCGAAGCGGCTGGAGAAGTAGTCCGGCAGGGTCAGCGCATCGCCGTTGTGCTCTGTCTGCACGCGCAGACGGCCAGCGACGAACAACCAGTTGAGGTAGGCACCGACGGTCAGGCCGATGGCGATCCAGGCCTCGGACAGACCTGAAAAGTAGATGGCGCCCGGCAGGCCCATCAGCAGCCAGCCGCTCATGTCGGAAGCGCCAGCGGAAAGCGCGGTGACAACGCTACCCAGGCTGCGACCGCCCAGAATGTAGTCGGAAAGGTTCTTGGTGGAGCGATAGGCGGCAAAGCCGATCAGTACCATTACCGCGATATAGATCACGAAAGTGATCGTTAGTGGATTGCCCATGCTTGTGCCCTGGCGTTTGTTTTTATTTCATGCACAACCGAATCGAGACGGTTGCACCCAGGCGGCGAATCCTATGCAACAACGTTAATAGGGTGCAACCACTTTTCGTCCGCCAGTTGCACCTTCTCGTGCATTTTCAGGTAATGCCGCTTTTTTGCTCCTTTATGGAGCAAAACCCGCGTTTTTCAGAACAAAACGCATCAGAAAAAAACGTATTTGAAGCGTAGGATCATTCATCGGACGAGTTGCACCTTTTCCGTCAAAAAATCGGGTTGCACCTGGTTGCACCCGAAATGTCCTACGGCTACTCTTGGCGTTAGCTTAGGCCACAACCGTGGCAATAACGAGGATAAGAAATGGCGACGACCACCCTTGGGGTCAAACTCGATGACCCTACCCGTGAGCGACTCAAGGCAGCTGCGCAGTCCATCGACCGCACGCCGCACTGGTTGATCAAGCAAGCAATCTTCAACTACCTGGAGAAGCTCGAGGGTGGCGCCACCCTGACCGAACTCAACGGTCAGGCCAACAGCCCGGCCGACGATGCCGGTGAAGTACAGCCCGACCATGCGCACCAGTGCTTCCTGGAGTTCGCTGAGAGCATCCTGCCCCAGTCGGTGCTGCGCTCGGCCATTACAGCCGCCTATCGCCGCCCCGAGCAGGAAGTGGTGCCGATGCTGCTGGAACAGGCGCGCCTGAGCGCGCCCCTGGCCGAGGCGACCAACAAGATGGCCGCCGGCATCGCCGAAAAGCTGCGCAACCAGAAGAGCGCCGGTGGCCGCGCCGGCATCGTCCAGGGCCTGCTACAGGAGTTCTCGCTGTCGTCCCAGGAAGGCGTGGCGCTGATGTGCCTGGCCGAAGCCCTGCTGCGTATCCCCGACAAAGGCACCCGTGACGCGCTGATCCGCGACAAGATCAGCAGCGGCAACTGGCACCCGCACCTGGGCAACAGCCCGTCGCTGTTCGTCAACGCGGCCACCTGGGGCCTGTTGCTGACCGGCAAGCTGGTTTCCACCCACAACGAAGCCGGCCTCACCACCTCGCTCACCCGCATCATCGGCAAGAGCGGCGAGCCGATGATCCGCAAGGGCGTCGACATGGCCATGCGCCTGATGGGCGAACAGTTTGTCACCGGCGAGACCATCGCCGAAGCGCTGGCCAATGCCAGCCGCTTCGAGTCCAAAGGCTTCCGCTACTCCTACGACATGCTCGGCGAAGCCGCGCTGACCGAGCATGATGCGCAGAAATACCTGGCCTCCTATGAGCAGGCGATCCACTCGATCGGCAAGGCCTCCCACGGCCGCGGCATCTACGAAGGCCCGGGCATCTCGATCAAGCTCTCGGCGCTGCACCCACGCTACAGCCGCGCCCAATACGAGCGGGTGATGGAAGAGTTGTACCCGCGCCTGCTGTCGCTGACTCTGCTGGCCAAGCAGTATGACATCGGCCTGAACATCGACGCTGAAGAGGCCGACCGCCTGGAGCTGTCGCTCGACCTGCT
>NZ_MOMO01000133.1:0-21532 GCF_009933855.1 Pseudomonas sp. SG-MS2
AAACCATTGAGAACGCTGCCGAGCTCGGGCGGGCGAACCCGGCCTGAACATGCTGAGCAATAGCATCCATGCTAGCGAGATCGCCCTTTCACTAGTGGAGCACGTTCTTGATCGGCTCTGCGGCCAACATGTCGAGGACTGATGGCAAGCGAAGCGCTGCGCTGCCAGCAAAGCCATACGCGTCACTGCCAGGTTTCACGCTGCTGGGTGGCGGTCTGCCGATCCTGGACGCGAACGGCGAACACATCGGCGGTATCGGTATCAGCGGCGCAACGCCTGAGCTGGACGCGCAATTTGCCTAAGCAGCGCTGGACAGCGGGGTATGAACTCACATATGAAAAAACCCAGGGCAAATGCCCTGGGTTTCGGTGTAGCGCGACGCCTGACCGTTTTTATCAGAACGGAATATCGTCATCAAAGCTGTCAAAGTCAGCAGCCGGCTGCGGCGCGGGCTGTTGCGGCGCTGGGCGCTGCTGGGCCTGTTGCGGGCGCGGGGCCTGCTGACGCGGTGGGGCCTGGTTGTACTGTTGCTGCTGGCCACCCTGGTTGTAGTTGTTACCACCACCCTGGTTGTACTGGTCGCCGCCACCTTGCTGGTTCTGCGGACGGCCACCGAGCAGCTGCATGGTGCCCTGCATGTCGACGATGATTTCGGTGGTGTAACGCTTGATGCCGTCTTTTTCCCACTCGCGGGTCTGCAGCTTGCCTTCGATGTACACCTGCGAACCCTTGCGCAGGTATTCGCCAGCGATTTCAGCAACCTTGCCGAACATCGACACACGGTGCCACTCGGTACGCTCGACCTTTTGGCCCGACTGCTTGTCGGTCCACTGCTCGCTGGTAGCCAGGCTCAGGTTGGTCACGGCGTTACCGTTGGGCAGGTAGCGGACTTCGGGATCCTGGCCACAGGTGCCGACCAGAATGACTTTGTTAACCCCACGGGCCATAACGTTCTCCTAGGCTTCGCACGCCGATGAGGCTGGGTTCACCAGACGCTCGAGGGTCGCACGGTCCAAAATTTTCGTATCCAGTTTGATATAGATGGCAGCTTCTTCTGCCACCACAACGGCGTCGGTCACACCCGGCACGGCCATCAGGCGCTCGGTCAGGCCGGCTTCCCGGACTGCCTCAGGCGTCAGTGGCATGCGCAGGCTGGTCACATAAGGCGGCTCGTTCATGCGCAACGCGACCACCAGCCATACGGCACACAGCACCGCGCAACCGAGGAACACCGTGTTCAGCCCACCGTGCTGGAACAGCCAGCCACCAAGGATTCCACCCAGCGCTGCGCCAAGGAACTGGCTGGTGGAATACACCCCCATCGCCGTCCCCTTGCCGCCAGCAGGCGACACCTTGCTAACCAGCGACGGCAGCGATGCCTCCAGCAGGTTGAATGCAGTAAAGAATACCACGGTGCCAATCACCAGTCCGCGCAAGTTGTCAGCCCACTGCCAGAAGAACACCTCCACCAGCAGCAACACACTGACCGCTCCAGCCAATACGCGTTTCATCTTGCGCTTTTTTTCGCCGTAGATGATGAACGGGACCATTGCAAAAAATGAGATGAACAGCGCGGTCAGGTATACCCACCAATGCTCTTCCTTGGGCAAGCCGCCGCGCTCGACGAAGGCCAGAGGCAGCGCGACGAAGCTCGCCATGAGGATCGCGTGGAGGATGAAGATACCGGTGTCCAGGCGCAGAAGGTCCGGATGGCGCAGGGTTGGGCCGAGCGCCTGGCGCGCCACACCCGACTCGCGGTGCTGCAAAGTGCTGTGGGTGTTGGGCACGACAAAAGCGATCAGCAAAATGCCGACCAGGGCAAGTCCTGCCGTGGCGAGGAACAATCCTGACAGGCCGAAGGCGCTGGTGAGAAGCGGGCCGACGACCATCGCCACGGCGAACGACAGTCCGATGCTCATGCCGATCATGGCCATGGCCTTGGTACGGTGCTGCTCGCGGGTCAGGTCGGACAGCAGCGCCATGACTGCAGCAGAAATTGCCCCGGCGCCTTGCAGAATGCGCCCGGCAATCACGCCCCAGATGGAGTCGGCTTGAGCCGCCAGCACACTGCCCAGGGCGAAGATCACCAAGCCCAGATAGATCACCGGACGTCGCCCGATGCGGTCGGAAATCATCCCGAACGGGATCTGAAAAAACGCCTGGGTCAGGCCATAGGCACCGATGGCCAGGCCGATCAGCGCGGGCGTGGCGCCGGCCATGTCCATGCCGTAAGTGGCCAGCACCGGCAGGACCATGAACATGCCCAGCATACGAAAGGCAAAGACCAGGGCCAGGCCGCCAGCGGCGCGCGTTTCGCTGCCACTCATGCGCTCGTTGTGGGTGTCGTGCATGGATTAACCTCGTGTGAACCGGCGGCGATTCTATCAGTCCGACAGCTTGACGGCATCTACGCGACGCTTTGCCGCGTACTGGCAGCGCGCCGTATACTTCCTTGTTTATGCCCGCCAAGCGAGGCCGCAGTGGACAAGATCCTGATTCGTGGGGCACGTACCCACAACCTGAAGAACATCGACCTGACCCTGCCGCGGGACAAGCTGATCGTGATCACCGGCTTGTCCGGGTCGGGGAAGTCTTCCCTGGCATTCGATACCTTGTACGCCGAGGGTCAGCGCCGCTATGTGGAATCGCTGTCGGCCTACGCCCGGCAATTCCTGTCGATGATGGAAAAACCTGACGTCGACACCATCGAAGGCCTGTCGCCCGCCATCTCCATCGAGCAGAAGTCGACTTCGCACAACCCGCGTTCGACGGTAGGTACCATCACCGAAATCTACGACTACCTACGCCTGCTTTATGCTCGCGTGGGTACGCCGCGCTGCCCGGACCACGACATTCCGCTGGAGGCGCAGACCATCAGCCAGATGGTCGACCTGGTGCTGGAGCGCCCGGAAGGCAGCAAGCTGATGCTGCTGGCACCGGTGATCCGCGAGCGCAAGGGTGAGCACCTGGCCGTGTTCGACGAATTGCGTGCCCAGGGCTTCGTTCGGGCACGCGTCAACGGCAAGCTCTACGAACTCGACGAACTGCCCAAGCTGGACAAGCAGAAGAAGCACAGCATCGATGTGGTAGTGGACCGCTTCAAGGTCCGCGCCGACCTGCAACAACGCCTTGCCGAGTCATTCGAGACCGCACTCAAGCTGGCCGACGGCATCGCCCTGGTTGCACCGATGGACGATGAGGAAGGCGAAGAGACGATCTTCTCCGCCCGCTTCGCCTGCCCGGTCTGCGGCCATGCGATCAGCGAGCTGGAGCCCAAGCTGTTCTCCTTCAACAACCCGGCCGGCGCCTGCCCGACCTGCGACGGCCTGGGGGTGAAGCAATTTTTCGATATCAAGCGTCTGGTCAACAGCGAGCTGACATTGGCCGAGGGTGCTATCCGCGGCTGGGATCGGCGCAACGTCTATTACTTCCAGATGCTTGGCTCGCTGGCAGCGCATTACGGCTTCAGCCTGGAGGAGCCGTTCGGCGAGCTTTCGGCCGAACACCAGAAAGTGATTCTGCAAGGCAGCGGCAAGCAGAGCGTCGACTTCAAGTACCTGAACGACCGTGGCGATATCGTCAAGCGTTCGCACCCGTTCGAAGGGATCGTGCCCAACCTGGAGCGGCGTTACCGCGAGACCGAATCGGCCACGGTGCGCGAGGAGCTGGCCAAGTTCCTCGGCACCCAGCCCTGCCCCGACTGCCGCGGCACCCGCCTGCGCCGGGAAGCCCGTCATGTCTGGGTAGGCGAAAAAACCCTGCCGGCGGTGACCAGCCTGCCTATCGGTGAAGCCAGCAACTACTTCGGCGAGCTGACCTTGACCGGGCGTCGTGGTGAAATCGCTGCAAAGATCCTCAAGGAAATCTGCGAACGCCTACAGTTTTTGGTCAACGTCGGCCTGGATTACCTCACCCTGGATCGCAGTGCCGACACCCTGTCCGGCGGCGAAGCGCAGCGGATCCGCCTTGCCAGCCAGATTGGTGCAGGGCTGGTCGGAGTGATGTATATCCTTGATGAGCCGTCCATCGGTCTTCATCAACGCGACAACGACCGCCTGCTCGCCACCCTGAACCACCTGCGCGACCTGGGTAATACCGTGATCGTGGTCGAGCACGACGAAGACGCCATTCGCCTGGCTGACTACGTGGTGGACATCGGCCCGGGTGCCGGCGTACACGGTGGCCAGATCGTTGCCGAGGGCACGCCTCAGGAAGTCATGGCACATCCCGACTCGCTGACCGGGAAGTACCTGTCCGGGCGCAAGAAAATCGCTGTACCGGCCAAACGCACCCCCCGCGACAAAAAGCTATCCCTCAAGCTCAAGGGTGCGCGTGGCAACAACCTGCAGAACGTTGATCTGGAAATCCCGATCGGTCTGCTGACCTGCGTGACTGGCGTATCCGGCTCGGGCAAGTCGACGTTGATCAACAACACGCTGTATCCCCTGGCCGCTACAGCCCTCAATGGTGCGAGCAGCCTGGAAGCCGCCCCGCACAGCAACATGGATGGCCTGCAGCACCTGGACAAGGTTGTCGATATCGACCAGAGCCCGATCGGCCGCACACCGCGTTCGAACCCGGCGACCTATACCGGCATCTTTACCCCGATTCGCGAGCTGTTTTCCGGCGTGCCGGAATCGCGCTCGCGCGGCTACGGCCCAGGGCGTTTCTCGTTCAACGTCAAGGGCGGGCGTTGCGAGGCGTGCCAAGGCGATGGGCTGATCAAGGTGGAGATGCACTTCCTGCCAGATATCTACGTGCCGTGCGACGTGTGCAAGAGCAAGCGCTACAACCGCGAAACCCTGGAGATCAAATACAAGGGCAAGAACATCCACGAGGTGCTGGAAATGACCATCGAGGATGCTCGCGAATTCTTCGATGCGGTGCCGGCCCTGGCGCGCAAGCTGCAAACCCTGATGGATGTGGGGCTGTCTTACATCAAACTGGGGCAGTCGGCGACCACGCTGTCGGGCGGTGAAGCGCAAAGGGTCAAGCTCTCACGCGAACTGTCCAAGCGCGATACTGGCAAGACGTTGTACATCCTTGACGAGCCGACCACCGGCCTGCACTTCGCCGATATCCAGCAGTTGCTGGATGTGTTGCATCGCCTGCGCGACCACGGCAACACCGTGGTGGTTATCGAACATAACCTCGATGTGATCAAGACCGCGGACTGGTTGGTTGACCTGGGCCCGGAGGGTGGTTCAAAGGGTGGGCAAATTATTGCCAGCGGTACACCGGAAGAGCTGGCAAAGATGAAGCAGTCGTACACAGGGCACTATCTCAAACCGCTTCTGGAGCGTGACCGGGCCTGATCTGCCTGTGCATGAAAAAGCCCCTGGTTACCGATGGTGCCAGGGGCTCTTTTTTAGCCTGTGGATAACTTACATCTGCGACTGCAGGTAGTTTTCCAGGCCGATGGCCTTGATCAGGCCCTGCTGCTTCTCAAGCCAGTAGGTGTGATCTTCTTCGGTATCGGCCAGCTGGGCACGCAGGATATCGCGACTGATGTAGTCCTTGTGCAGCTCGCACAGCTCGATACCCTTGCACAGGGCGGCACGAACCTTGTACTCAAGCTTGAGGTCCGCTTCGATCATTTCCGGCACGGTGCTGCCCACTTCCAGGTCATCCGCGCGCATATCGGGGGTGCCTTCGAGCATGAGGATACGCCGCATCAGCGCATCGGCGTGCTGGGTTTCCTCTTCCATCTCATGGTTGATGCGTTCGTAGAGCTTGGACAGGCCCCAGTCTTCGTACATGCGCGAGTGAATGAAGTACTGATCGCGTGCGGCCAGTTCGCCCTTCAGCAACGTGACGAGATAATTGATTACGTCCGGGTGACCTTGCATCGCCCTGATTCTCCGTGTGGATACGTCTAATGAAACATAGTTTGAACCAGGAATTGCTTGCGGTCACTGAAAACTGCGCAATCAGGGGCAAAAAATCGGGTAAACAGTAGTGATATTCATTGAAAAACCGCCCAAATGAGGGCGGTTCTCCTTATCACTTCGAGTTAGGCGAGATTCACGCCCAATGCCTTGGCGATGCCTTCACCGTAGGCCGGATCAGCCCTGAAGAAGTACTGCAACTGACGCTGGATGACATCTTCACTGACGCCTGCCATGGTTCCAGCGATATTGCTGATCAGCAGTGCCTTTTGCTCGTCGCTCATCAAGCGGAACAGTGCACCGGCGTGGCTGTAATAGTCGTTGTCTTCACGGTGATCGTAGCGATCAGCTGCTCCATTGAGGGCCAATGCAGGTTCGCCATGGTCAGGCGACTGCTTAGGCGCGTCGCGATAGCTGTTGGGCTCGTAATTGGGCGCACCGCCATAACTACCAAAAGCCATAGAACCATCACGCTGGTAGCTATTAACCGGGCAGCGTGGCGTGTTGACGGGCAACTGCTGATGGTTGGTGCCCACGCGGTAGCGATGCGCATCGGCATAGGCGAACACGCGGCCCTGCAGCATGCGATCTGGCGAAAGCCCCACGCCCGGCACCATGTTGCTCGGGCCAAACGCTGCCTGCTCGACTTCGGCGAAATAGTTGAGCGGGTTGCGGTTAAGTTCCAGCACACCTACCTCGATCAACGGATAGTCCTTCTGCGACCAGGTCTTGGTCACATCGAACGGATTTTCATCGCGAGTGGCCGCCTCCTCTTCAGTCATGACCTGAATGCACACGGTCCAACGCGGGTAGTCTGCGCGTTCGATGGCCTCGAACAGGTCGCGCTGGGCGTAGTCAGGGTCTGTACCGGCCAGGCGCGCAGCATCGGCGGGCGTAAGGTTCTTGATGCCTTGTTGGGTCTTGAAGTGCCATTTGACCCAGGTACGCTCGCCAGCAGCGCTGATCAGGCTATAGGTGTGGCTGCCGAAGCCGTGCATGTGGCGGTAGCCGTCCGGGATGCCACGATCAGAGAACAGGATGGTGACCTGGTGCAACGCCTCCGGCGAATGCGACCAGAAGTCCCACATCATCTGGGCGTTCTTCAGGTTGGTTTGCGGGTGGCGCTTCTGGGTGTGAATAAAGTCCGGGAATTTTAGCGGGTCACGAATGAAGAAAACCGGGGTGTTGTTACCCACGATGTCCCAGTTGCCTTCCTCGGTGTAAAACTTTACTGCAAAGCCACGAGGATCACGCTCGGTATCTGCCGAACCGCGCTCGCCACCGACGGTAGAAAAACGCAGGAAGGTTTCAGTCTGCTTACCAATCGTGTCGAACAGCTTGGCCTTGGTGAATCGAGTGATGTCCTGGGTGACTGTAAAGGTGCCATAGGCTCCGGAGCCCTTGGCGTGTACACGCCGTTCAGGGATGTTCTCTCGGTTGAAGTGAGCGAGTTTCTCGATCAGGTGGAAATCGTCGAGCAGCAGCGGGCCGCGCGGGCCAGCAGAGCGGGAATTCTGGTTGTCAGCTACGGGGGCACCGCTGGCGGTGGTGAGAATCTTGCTCATGGGCTCTCCATATCGGTCTTGGACTGCCGGCGAATCGGCTTGGATAGGAGTATCGACGAGCGGTTGTTTCAAAACAAATTCATTACATGTCTTGTATCAATAGAAATAAACAATACCTGCAGAAACAAAAAACCGGGCGCTAGGCCCGGTTTTCTGTAGCAGACAGAACGTCTTACTCGGCAGCTTCTACAGCACCACCGACTGGACGATCAACCAGCTCGACGTACGCCATAGGCGCGTTGTCGCCAGCGCGGAAACCGCACTTCAGGATGCGCAGGTAGCCGCCCTGACGGGTGGCGTAACGCTTGCCCAGATCGTTGAACAGTTTGCCAACAGCCGACTTCGAACGGGTACGGTCGAAGGCCAGACGGCGGTTAGCAACGCTGTCTTCCTTGGCCAGGGTGATCAGCGGCTCGGCAACGCGGCGCAGTTCCTTGGCTTTCGGCAGGGTGGTTTTGATCAGCTCGTGCTCGATCAGCGACACAGCCATGTTCTGGAACATAGCTTTGCGGTGAGAGCTGGTACGGCTCAGGTGACGTCCACTTTTACGATGACGCATGATTCATTCCTTACCAAACACTACGTTCGGTGATTACGACGATCAGGCGGTCGCCTTGTCGTCTTTCTTAAGACTTGCAGGCGGCCAGTTGTCGAGGCGCATGCCGAGAGACAGACCACGAGAGGCCAGCACGTCCTTGATTTCAGTCAGGGACTTCTTGCCCAGGTTAGGAGTCTTCAACAGCTCTACTTCGGTACGCTGAATCAGGTCGCCGATGTAGTAGATGTTCTCCGCCTTGAGGCAGTTGGCCGAACGTACAGTCAGTTCCAGGTCGTCAACCGGACGCAGCAGGATCGGATCGATCTCGTCTTCCTGCTCGACTACGACAGGCTCGCTGTCACCTTTGAGGTCGACGAACGCGGCCAGCTGCTGTTGCAGGATGGTCGCAGCGCGGCGGATAGCCTCTTCAGGATCCAGGGTGCCGTTGGTTTCCAGATCAATGACCAGCTTGTCCAGGTTGGTACGCTGTTCAACACGGGCGTTCTCGACCACATAGGCGATACGACGCACCGGGCTGAACGAAGCGTCCAGCTGCAGACGGCCAATGCTACGGCTTTCGTCTTCGTCGGTTTGACGGGAGTCAGCCGGCTCGTAACCGCGACCACGAGCTACAGTGAGCTTCATGTTCAGGGCGCCGTTGGACGCCAGGTTCGCGATTACGTGATCGGGGTTGACGATCTCGACATCGTGATCCAGCTGAATATCGGCAGCGGTAACCACCCCCGAACCCTTTTTCGACAAGGTCAGCGTAACTTCGTCACGACCGTGCAGTTTGATAGCCAGGCCTTTAAGGTTCAACAGGATTTCAATTACGTCTTCCTGTACACCTTCGATCGCGGAGTACTCATGGAGTACACCATCGATCTCGGCCTCGACTACTGCACAGCCAGGCATGGAGGACAACAGGATGCGGCGCAGCGCGTTGCCCAGGGTATGGCCGAAGCCACGCTCGAGAGGCTCGAGCGTGATCTTGGCGCGGGTCGGACTGACTACCTGCACATCAATATGGCGGGGAGTCAGGAACTCATTTACCGAAATCTGCATGGATGCACCTATTTTCTAGCCCTTACTTGGAGTAGAGCTCGACAATCAGGTTTTCGTTGATGTCGGCAGACAGGTCGCCGCGAGCAGGAACGTTCTTGAAAACGCCCGACTTCTTAGCGGAATCTACGTCTACCCACTCAACGCGGCCACGCTGGGCGCACAGTTCAAGGGCTTGAACAATGCGCAGCTGGTTCGACGACTTCTCGCGAACCGCGACCACGTCACCCGGACGAACTTGGTAGGATGGAATGTTTACAGTCTTACCGTTGACGCTGATCGCTTTGTGCGAAACCAGCTGACGGGACTCGGAACGAGTCGAGCCGAAGCCCATACGGTAGACGACGTTATCCAGACGGCACTCGAGCAGTTGCAGCAGGTTCTCACCGGTTGCGCCTTTTTTCGAGGCAGCAGCCTGGTAGTAACCGCGGAACTGACGCTCCAGAACACCGTAGATACGACGGACTTTTTGTTTCTCGCGCAGCTGGGTACCGTAGTCGGACTGACGGCCACGGCGCTGGCCGTGGATACCTGGGGCTGCTTCGATGTTGCACTTCGATTCCAGAGCGCGAACGCCGCTCTTCAGGAACAGGTCGGTGCCTTCACGACGAGACAGTTTGCATTTTGGACCAATGTAACGTGCCATTCTTCTGTCTCCTGATTACACGCGGCGCTTCTTCGGCGGACGGCACCCGTTGTGCGGGATTGGCGTCACGTCGGTGATGCTGGCGATCTTGTAGCCGCAGCTGTTCAATGCACGAACGGCGGACTCACGACCTGGACCTGGACCCTTGACGTTTACGTCGAGGTTCTTAAGACCGTATTCCAGCGCAGCTTGACCAGCACGCTCAGCAGCGATCTGAGCTGCGAACGGGGTGGATTTGCGCGAACCACGGAAACCCGAACCACCGGAGGTCGCCCAGGACAAAGCATTGCCCTGACGGTCGGTGATGGTCACGATGGTGTTGTTGAAAGACGCATGGATGTGGGCGATGCCATCAACCACTGTCTTTTTGACTTTCTTACGAGGACGAGCAGCAGGTTTTGCCATGTCTATATTCCTGGGCGATTACTTGCGGATCGGCTTACGCGGGCCCTTACGGGTGCGTGCGTTGGTCTTGGTGCGCTGACCGCGAACCGGCAGACCTTTACGATGACGCAGGCCGCGGTAGCAACCCAGGTCCATCAAGCGCTTGATCTTCATGTTGACGTCACGACGCAGGTCACCTTCGGTGGTGAACTTCGCAACTTCGCCACGCAGGGTTTCGATTTGCTCGTCGCTCAGATCCTTGATCTTAGCGGCTGGATTTACACCAGCATCTGCACAGATCTTCTGTGCAGTTGTGCGACCGACACCATAGATGTAGGTCAGCGAGATAACAGTATGCTTGTTATCTGGAATGTTGACGCCTGCAATACGGGCCATTCAGTGGGACTCCAATTGACAGCTACCTACGCCCCGGAAGCCAAGAAATAGGGCGCGAGATAATATCGCTGTAGAAACGAATAATCAACCCAGCAGCACACTAGCTGCTGGGTTTGAAACGCAGATCACACTCAGCCTTGGCGCTGTTTGTGACGCGGTTCCGAGCTGCAGATCACTCGTACGACGCCTTCGCGACGGATGATCTTGCAGTTGCGGCACAGCTTTTTCACCGATGCACGAACTTTCATTACCGACTCCTCGAACCTTAGGGGCGTATCAGCGCAGCAAACCGCTGCCACCGTAGCCTTTCAGGTTGGCTTTCTTCATCAGGGATTCGTACTGGTGCGAAACGAGGTGCGATTGTACTTGGGACATGAAGTCCATCACAACCACTACCACAATCAGCAACGAGGTCCCGCCAAGGTAGAACGGCACATTTGCTGCCACCACCAGGAACTGGGGCAGAAGGCAGACGGCCATCATGTAAAGAGCACCGAACATGGTCAGACGAGTCAGAACGCCATCAATGTAGCGCGCCGACTGCTCACCAGGACGGATACCCGGAATAAAGGCACCGGACTTCTTCAGGTTTTCCGCTACGTCTTTCGGGTTGAACATCAACGCTGTGTAGAAGAAGCAGAAGAAAATGATCCCTGCACTAAACAGCAGAATGTTCAACGGCTGACCAGGAGCGATCGACTGCGAGATGTCCTGCAGCCAGCCCATACCTTCGGACTGACCGAACCAGGCACCCAGCGAAGCCGGGAACAGCAGAATGCTGCTCGCGAAAATGGCCGGGATAACCCCCGCCATGTTCACTTTAAGCGGCAAGTGGCTGGTCTGCGCTGCAAAGACCTTGCGGCCCTGCTGACGCTTGGCGTAGTGAACGGCGATACGACGCTGACCACGCTCAATGAACACCACGAAACCGATAATCGCTACTGCCAGCAAACCGATAGCGACCAGGGCGAAAATGTTGATATCGCCTGTGCGCGCAGACTCGAAAGACTGCCCGATTGCTCTCGGAAGACCGGCAACGATACCTGCGAAAATCAACATCGAGATACCGTTGCCCACACCGCGCTCGGTGATCTGCTCACCCAGCCACATCATGAACATCGCGCCCGCCACAAACGTGGAAACCGCGACGACATGGAAGCCAAGGCCCGCAGAAAACGCCACGCCCTGGTTGGCCAGGCCAATGGACATGCCAATGGCTTGAACCAGCGCCAGAATAACGGTGCCGTAGCGGGTGTACTGGCTGATCTTGCGACGGCCAGCTTCACCTTCCTTCTTCAACTGCTCCAGTTGCGGGCTGACCGCGGTCATCAGCTGCATGATGATCGATGCCGAGATGTACGGCATGATCCCCAATGCAAAGATGCTCATGCGCTCAAGCGCGCCACCGGAAAACATGTTGAACAAGCTAAGAATGGTCCCCTCATTCTGCCGAAACAGATCCGCCAGACGGTCCGGATTGATGCCTGGAACCGGGATATGCGCACCTATCCGATAGACGATGATCGCCATGAACAGAAAGCGCAGACGAGCCCAGAGTTCCGACATCCCGCCCTTACCGAGCGAAGAGAGAGCACCTTGCTTAGCCATTTATTCCTCGAATTTGCCGCCAGCTGCTTCGATAGCCGCACGCGCACCCTTGGTGGCTGCGATACCCTTGATGGTGACTGCGCGAGTAACTTCGCCAGACAGCATGATTTTCACACGCTGAATGTGCTGGTTGATCACGTTGGCATCCTTCAGGGATTGCACGGAGATCACGTCGCCTTCCACTTTGGCCAGCTCGGACAGACGCACTTCTGCGCGGTCCATGGCTTTCAGGGAAACGAAGCCGAACTTCGGCAGGCGACGGTGCAGCGGCTGTTGACCGCCTTCGAAGCCCGGAGCGATCGAACCACCCGAACGGGAGGTCTGACCTTTGTGGCCACGGCCGCCGGTCTTGCCCAGACCGCTACCGATACCACGACCCGGACGATGCTTTTCGCGACGGGAACCCGGCGCTGGACTCAGATCATTGAGTTTCATCGATTAACCCTCGACGCGCAGCATGTAGTAAGCCTTGTTGATCATCCCGCGATTCTCGGGAGTATCCTGGACTTCTACAGTGTGACCGATGCGACGCAGACCCAGACCTTTAACGCACAGTTTGTGGTTAGGGATACGGCCCGAGACGCTCTTGATCAGCGTTACTTTTACGGTTGCCATGATCAGAAGATCTCCTCAACGCTCTTGCCGCGCTTGGCAGCAATGGACTCAGGAGATTGCATGGCTTTCAGACCCTTGAAGGTGGCGTAAACCACGTTCACTGGGTTGGTCGAACCGTAGCACTTGGCCAGGACGTTCTGAACACCAGCAACTTCCAGGACAGCACGCATGGCGCCGCCGGCGATGATACCGGTACCTTCCGAAGCAGGCTGCATGTAAACCTTCGAGGCGCCGTGGGCGGCCTTGGTGGCGTACTGCAGGGTGGTGCCCTTCAGGTCAACCTGGATCATGTTGCGACGAGCAGCTTCCATGGCTTTCTGAATCGCGGCAGGTACTTCGCGCGATTTGCCACGGCCGAAGCCGACGCGACCTTTACCATCACCAACCACGGTCAGCGCGGTGAAAGTGAAGATACGGCCGCCTTTAACGGTTTTAGCTACGCGGTTAACTTGAACCAGCTTCTCGATGTAGCCTTCGTCGCGCTTTTGATCGTTATTTGCCATAACTTAGAACTCCAGCCCGCCTTCACGAGCAGCATCAGCCAGCGCTTTGACGCGGCCATGGTACTTGAAGCCGGAACGGTCAAAGGCAACTTGAGATACACCGGCGGCTTTCGCACGCTCAGCTACCAGCTTGCCAACCTTAGTGGCCGCGTCGATGTTGCCAGTGGCGCCATCACGCAGGTCTTTGTCCAAGGTCGAGGCGCTTGCCAAAACCTTGCTGCCGTCGGCCGAAATGACCTGGGCGTAGATGTGCTGCGAGGAGCGGAACACGCACAGGCGCACGACTTCGAGTTCGTGCATCTTGAGACGTGCTTTGCGAGCGCGACGCAGTCGAGTAACTTTTTTGTCGGTCATTTGCTAGGCCCTACTTCTTCTTGGCTTCTTTACGACGGACTACTTCGTCCGCGTAACGCACACCCTTGCCTTTGTAAGGCTCTGGCGGACGGAAGTCGCGGATTTCAGCGGCCACCTGACCTACCAGCTGCTTGTCGATACCCTTGATCAGGATGTCGGTTTGGCTGGGAGTTTCAGCAGTGATACCGGCTGGCAGTTCGTAGTCCACTGGATGCGAGAAGCCCAGAGCCAGGTTCAGGACGGTGCCTTTAGCCTGTGCCTTGTAACCAACACCGACCAGCTGGAGCTTGCGCTCAAAGCCTTGGCTTACGCCCTGGACCATGTTGTTGACCAGAGCACGGGTAGTACCGGCCATGGCGCGAGCTTGCTGATCACCGTTGCGAGCGACGAAACGCAGTTCGCCGGACTCTTCGGTAACTTCAACAGACGAGTGAACGTTCAGTTCGAGAGTGCCTTTGGCACCCTTCACCGAAAGCTGCTGACCGGCGAATTTGACTTCGACACCAGCTGGCAGCTTAACGGGGTTCTTAGCGACGCGAGACATGCCTATCTCCCCTTAGAACACTGTGCACAGAACTTCGCCGCCGACACCGGCAGCGCGCGCAGCGCGGTCAGTCATCACACCTTTGTTGGTGGAGACGATAGACACGCCCAGGCCGCCACGAACTTTCGGCAGGTCTGTGACGGACTTGTACTGGCGCAGGCCAGGACGGCTGGAACGCTTCAGTTCCTCGATGACCGGACGGCCTTCGAAGTACTTGAGTTCGATCGACAGGGACGGCTTGGCCTCACCAGTAACCTGGTAGCCAGCGATGTAACCTTCGTCTTTCAGAACTTTGGCAACCGCGACCTTCAGAGTGGAGGAAGGCATGCTTACGACGGACTTTTCAGCCATCTGGGCATTACGGATGCGAGTTAGCATGTCCGCTAACGGGTCCTGCATACTCATGGGCTAGATGCTCCTGATACAAGAATTATTAGCCTTGCGGCTATCACAACCACCCAAGCAGGCAGGGTAAAAACCCGGGCTCAGGTGAGCCGGTCATTCTAGACACAAGACAGAAACGAAACAAGCCCCATGAAGGGGCTTGTTTGTTGGCGAGAACACCGGCGGTCGGAAGATTACTCCCCTTCCGCCAGGGTCACACCTGCAGCGATTACCAGGAGGCCTTGACCAGACCTGGTACGTCACCGCGCATTGCGGCTTGACGCAGCATGTTACGGCCCAGGCCGAACTTACGGTATACACCGTGAGGACGACCGGTCAGGCGGCAACGGTTGCGCAGACGCGCAGCGCTGGCATCACGTGGCTGCTTCTGCAGAGCGACAACGGCAGCGAAACGCTCTTCAGGAGAGGCGTTCAGGTTGACGATGGTCGCTTTCAGCTCAGCACGCTTTTTGGCGAACTTGGCTACCGTGAGCTGACGCTTCAGCTCGCGGTTTTTCATGCTCTTCTTGGCCATTTTCCTACTCCAATCAGTTGCGGAACGGGAATTTGAATGCACGCAGCAGAGCGCGGCCTTCGTCATCCGAACGAGCAGTGGTGGTCAGGGTGATGTCCAAACCGCGCAGAGCATCGATCTTGTCGTAATCGATTTCCGGGAAGATGATCTGCTCTTTCACGCCCATGCTGTAGTTGCCACGGCCATCGAAGGACTTGGCATTCAGGCCGCGGAAGTCGCGGACCCGAGGCAGGGAGATCGCCAGCAGGCGGTCCAGGAATTCGTACATCTTTTCGCGACGCAGGGTCACCTTGACACCGATCGGCCATCCTTCACGGACTTTGAAGCCCGCGATGGATTTACGAGCGAAAGTCACAACCGGCTTTTGACCGGTGATCTTTTCCAGGTCGGCAACAGCGTGCTCGATGACTTTCTTGTCGCCGATCGCTTCGCCCAGACCCATGTTCAGGGTGATCTTGGTAACGCGCGGAACTTCCATCACGTTCGACAGCTTAAGTTCTTCCTTAAGCTTAGGAGCGATTTCGTTCCGGTAAATCTCTTTCAGTCGTGCCATGGTCTTCTACCTAGCAGTGTTCAAGCATCAACCGCTTTTTGGGTCGACTTGAAGACACGAATTTTCTTACCGTCTTCTACTTTGAAACCAACGCGGTCAGCCTTGTTGGTTTCGCCATTGAAGATGGCAACGTTGGAAGCGTGCAGAGGCGCTTCTTTTTCGACGATACCGCCCTGAACGCCCGCCATCGGGTTAGGCTTGGTATGACGCTTGACCAGGTTCACACCACCGATGACCAGACGGTCGTCAGCGAGAACCTTCAGCACCTTACCGCGCTTACCTTTGTCTTTGCCGGCGATCACGATGATCTCGTCGTCACGACGAATCTTTTGCATGTCGGATCTCCTTACAGCACTTCAGGGGCGAGCGAGACGATCTTCATGAACTTCTCAGTACGAAGTTCACGGGTCACTGGCCCGAAGATGCGAGTGCCGATCGGCTCTTGCTTGGTGTTCAGCAGAACAGCAGCGTTGCCGTCGAAACGAATGATGGAACCGTCAGCGCGACGTACACCGTGACGGGTACGGACGACAACAGCGGTCATCACCTGGCCTTTTTTGACCTTACCGCGCGGAATTGCTTCCTTGACGGTTACTTTGATGATGTCACCGATGCCGGCGTAACGGCGGTGCGAACCGCCGAGCACCTTGATGCACATGACGCGACGAGCGCCGCTGTTATCGGCCACATCGAGCATGGATTGAGTCTGAATCATAAAATTTCTCCGACCCCTAGCCCTTAGACTTCAACAGCGCGTTCGAGGACTTCAACCAGTGCCCAGGACTTGGTCTTGGCCAGCGGACGGGTTTCACGGATGGAAACCTTGTCGCCGATTTTGCACTGGTTGGATTCGTCGTGCGCGTGCAGCTTAGTCGAACGCTTAACGTATTTACCGTAGATCGGGTGCTTGACGCGACGCTCGATCAGAACGGTGATGGTCTTGTCCATTTTGTCGCTGACGACACGGCCAGTCAGCGTACGGACGGTTTTTTCAGCTTCAGCCATGATCACTTACCTGCCTGCTGGTTAAGCACAGTTTTCACGCGAGCGATGTCACGCTTAACTTGCGAGAGCAGGTGCGACTGCCCCAACTGGCCAGTTGCCTTCTGCATACGCAGATTGAACTGGTCGCGCAGCAAGCCGAGCAGTTGCTCATTCAGTTGCTGTGCAGATTTTTCACGAAGTTCATTCGCTTTCATCACATCACCGTCCGCTTAACAAAGGAGGTGGCGAGAGGCAGCTTTGCAGCAGCCAGGGCGAAAGCTTCGCGCGCCAGCTCTTCAGAAACACCCTCGATCTCGTACAGGACTTTGCCTGGCTGGATCTGGGCAACCCAGTATTCCACGGAACCCTTACCTTTACCCATACGAACCTCGAGAGGCTTCTTGGAGATCGGCTTGTCCGGGAAGACACGGATCCAGATCTTGCCGCCACGTTTAACGTGACGGGTCAGAGCACGACGTGCCGACTCGATCTGGCGGGCGGTGAGGCGACCGCGAGCAACAGCTTTCAGGGCGAATTCGCCGAAGCTGACTTTGCTACCGCGCAGTGCCAGACCACGGTTGTGGCCGGTCATCTGCTTGCGGAATTTTGTACGCTTTGGTTGCAACATTTGGCGTACCCCTTACTTAGCAGCTTTTTTACGAGGCGCTGGTGCTTGTGGTTTCAGTTCTTCTTGGCGACCACCAATAACTTCGCCTTTGAAGATCCAAACCTTCACACCGATCACACCGTAAGTGGTGTGAGCTTCGTAGGTGTTGTAGTCGATATCGGCACGCAGGGTGTGCAGAGGCACACGACCTTCGCGATACCACTCGGTACGAGCAATCTCAGCACCGCCGAGACGACCGCTCACCTGGATCTTGATGCCCTTGGCACCAATACGCATGGCGTTCTGTACGGCGCGCTTCATGGCGCGACGGAACATTACGCGGCGTTCCAGCTGCTGAGCTACGCTCTGCGCAACCAGCATAGCGTCGAGTTCCGGCTTGCGGATCTCTTCGATGTTGATGTGCACAGGCACACCCATCTGCTTGGTCAGGTCCTGACGCAGCTTCTCGACATCCTCACCTTTCTTACCGATAACGATACCGGGACGAGCGGTGTGGATGGTGATGCGTGCAGTTTGAGCCGGACGATGAATATCGATACGGCTTACGGACGCGCTTTTTAGTTTGTCTTGGAGGTACTCACGCGTTTTCAGATCCTTCAAGAGGTAATCTGCGTAAGTAGCACCGTCTGCGTACCAGACGGAGGTGTGCTCCTTGACGATTCCCAGGCGAATGCCAGTGGGATGTACTTTCTGACCCATCTGATCGACTCCGTTACTTGTCCGCAACCTTGACAGTGATATGGCAAGACCGCTTGACGATGCGATCAGCACGGCCTTTGGCACGTGGCATGATGCGCTTCAGCGAACGCCCTTCGTTGACGAAGACGGTGGAGACCTTCAGGTCATCAACGTCTGCGCCTTCGTTGTGTTCGGCGTTGGCAACGGCCGACTCGAGGACTTTCTTCATGATTTCAGCGGCTTTTTTGCTGCTGAAGGCCAACAGGTTGAGCGCTTCGCCCACCTTCTTCCCGCGGATCTGGTCGGCGACCAAGCGGGCTTTCTGGGCGGAGATGCGAGCGCCCGACAACTTAGCGGCTACTTCCATTTCCTTACCCCTTAACGCTTGGCTTTCTTGTCAGCCACGTGCCCGCGATAGGTGCGGGTACCGGCGAACTCGCCCAGTTTGTGGCCGACCATGTCTTCGTTCACGAGAACTGGAACATGCTGGCGACCGTTGTGAACCGCGATGGTCAGACCGACCATTTGTGGCAGGATCATCGAACGACGCGACCAGGTTTTAACTGGCTTGCGATCATTCTTCTCCACCGCCACTTCGACCTTCTTCAGCAGGTGAAGATCGATAAAAGGACCTTTTTTCAGAGAACGTGGCACTGTCGTATCCCTCTAGTTACTTGCGACGACGGACGATCATGTTGTCGGTACGCTTATTACCACGGGTTTTAGCACCCTTGGTTGGGAAGCCCCATGGCGATACCGGATGACGACCACCGGAGGTACGACCTTCACCACCACCATGTGGGTGGTCAACCGGGTTCATGGCAACACCACGAACGGTTGGGCGAACGCCGCGCCAGCGTTTGGCACCAGCTTTACCCAGCGAGCGCAGGCTGTGCTCGGAGTTCGAGACTTCGCCCAGGGTCGCACGGCACTCAGCCAGTACTTTACGCATCTCACCGGAACGCAGACGCAGAGTCACGTAGACGCCTTCACGAGCGATCAGCTGAGCCGAGGCACCAGCGGAACGAGCGATCTGAGCACCTTTACCCGGCTTCAGTTCGATGCCGTGAATGGTGCTACCTACTGGGATGTTGCGCAGCTGCAGGGAGTTACCGGCCTTGATTGGGGCCAGAGCACCTGCGATCAGCTGGTCGCCAGCACTCACGCCTTTAGGGGCGATGATGTAGCGACGCTCACCGTCTGCGTAGCACAGCAGGGCGATGTGAGCAGTACGGTTTGGATCGTATTCGATACGCTCGACAGTGGCTGGGATGCCATCTTTGTCGTTGCGACGGAAGTCGACCAGACGGTAATGCTGCTTATGACCACCACCAACGTGACGAGTGGTGATGCGGCCATTGTTGTTACGACCACCAGACTTCGATTTCTTCTCGAGCAGCGGTGCGTGAGGAGCGCCTTTATGCAGCTCCTGGTTGACCACCTTGACCACGAAACGGCGGCCAGGGGAAGTCGGTTTGCATTTAACGATTGCCATGATGCACCCCTTCCTTACTCAGCACTGCTGCTGAAATCGAGATCTTGGCCTGGCTGAAGGGAGACGATCGCCTTCTTCCAGTCATTACGCTTGCCCAGACCACGTGCGGTACGCTTGGTTTTACCCAGAACGTTAACAGTCGACACGTTTTCAACTTTTACGTTGAACAGGCCTTCGACAGCTTTCTTGATTTCCAGCTTGGTTGCGTCAGTAGCAACCTTGAATACGAACTGGCCTTTTTTCTCAGCCAGAACGGTAGCCTTCTCGGAAACGTGCGGGCCAAGGAGGACTTTGAATACGCGTTCCTGGTTCATCCCAGCAGCTCCTCGAATTTCTTCACGGCCGAGACAGTGATCAACACTTTCTCGTATGCGATCAGACTGACCGGGTCGGAACCTTGAACGTCACGTACATCGACGTGCGGCAGGTTACGAGCAGCCAGGTACAGGTTCTGATCAACAGCGTCCGAAACGATCAGAACATCGCTCAGACCCATGCCGTTCAGCTTGTTCAGCAGATCTTTGGTTTTCGGTGCTTCAACAGCGAAGTCCTGAACCACGACCAGACGGTCGCTACGCACCAGCTCAGCGAGGATGGAGCGCAGAGCTGCGCGGTACATCTTCTTGTTGAGCTTCTGCGAGTGATCCTGAGGACGAGCTGCGAAGGTTACACCACCGCCACGCCAGATCGGACCACGAGTGGTACCAGCACGAGCACGGCCAGTACCCTTCTGACGCCATGGGCGCTTACCGCCACCAGCCACGTCGGAACGGGTCTTTTGCTGCTTGGTGCCCTGACGGCCGCCGGCCATGTAGGCCACGACTGCTTGGTGTACCAGCGTCTCGTTGAATTCGCCACCGAAAGTCAGTTCGGAAACTTCGATCGCCTGAGCGTCATTTACATTAAGTTGCATGTCAGTTTCCCCTTAACCGCGAGCCTTGACAGCCGGACGTACAACCACGTCGCCGCCAGTAGCGCCAGGAACGGCACCCTTGACCAGCAGCAGGTTGCGCTCAGCGTCTACGCGAACTACTTCCAGGGACTGAACAGTCACGCGCTCGGCGCCCATGTGACCGGACATTTTCTTGCCCTTGAACACACGACCAGGAGTCTGGCACTGGCCGATGGAGCCTGGGACACGGTGCGACACGGAGTTACCGTGGGTGTTGTCCTGGCCACGGAAGTTCCAGCGCTTGATGGTACCGGCAAAGCCTTTACCTTTGGACTGACCAGTAACGTCTACCAGCTGGCCTGCAGTGAAGAGTTCAGCTTTGATCGAGTCGCCAGCCTGGAACTCGCCTTCTTCAAGGCGGAACTCCCAGACACCGCGACCAGCGGCAACGTTGGCCTTGGCGAAGTGACCTGCCTGAGCGGCAGTCACACGCGAAGCACGACGCTCGCCGACAGTGACTTGCACTGCACGGTAGCCATCGGTTTCTTCAGTTTTGAACTGGGTGACGCGATTCGGCTCGATCTCAATGACCGTGACCGGAATGGAGACACCTTCTTCGGTGAAAATGCGGGTCATACCGCACTTGCGACCGACTACACCAATAGTCATGTTGTAAACCTCATGAGTGTACGGGGCTTTCACCCGCTATGGCCGCCCATTTCAGAGCGTTACACGACAAGACCGAAGTCTTAGCCGAGGCTGATCTGCACTTCCACACCTGCCGCCAGATCAAGCTTCATCAGCGCGTCAACGGTTTTATCCGTCGGCTGGACGATGTCCAGAACACGCTTATGAGTGCGGATCTCGTACTGGTCACGCGCGTCTTTGTTGACGTGCGGGGAGACCAGAACGGTGAAACGCTCTTTGCGGGTAGGCAGTGGAATTGGACCACGCACTTGTGCACCAGTACGTTTCGCGGTTTCCACGATTTCCTGGGTGGATTGGTCGATCAGGCGATGGTCGAAAGCCTTCAACCTGATTCGGATTTGCTGATTTTGCATTGGATTTCAGACTCCAGGCTGTTCCCAACGGACGCACTACGCCCGCTAAAAGGAGGCGTGATTCTATAGACGCCCCTATTTAGTGTCAACCCAATAAAAAAAACCCCCGCTGAGCGGGGGTTTTTTCAATCGGTCGAGTGATTACTCGATGATTTTGGCTACGACGCCGGCGCCGACGGTACGACCGCCTTCACGGATAGCGAAGCGCAGACCGTCTTC
>NZ_MOMO01000134.1:0-43912 GCF_009933855.1 Pseudomonas sp. SG-MS2
TGACGATCGCCAGCCCCAACCCGGTGCCCTTGCCACCCCGCGCACGGTCCCCACGAATGAACGGGTTGAAGATGGTTTCCAGCTCCGACTCATCGATCCCTGCCCCCCGGTCCAGCACGCTCAGCACCACATAAGGCGCGCTCTCGTCGCCCGACACATAGGCGGCCACCTCGACCCCCTTGCCCGCGTGATGCAGCGCATTACCGATCAGGTTGCCCAGCATGCGCTTGAGGGAAACCCTGCGCAGCGGGAATGGCGGAATAGGCTCCAGGCACAAGCGCACACGCTCTTGCGGCTGGTTGTAGGGCGCCACCACTTCGCGCACCAGGTCGGCCAGGTCGACCTCCTCCAGCGGCTCGTCGCGGCCATCGCGAATGAAGGCCAGGAACTGATCAAGAATCGCGTCCATGTCCTCGATGTCGCGGACCATGTCGTCGCTCAATTCGTTGTCGCTGTTCAGCAAGGACAGCGACAGGCGCAGGCGCGTCAGTGGCGTGCGCAAATCGTGGGACACGCCCGCCAGCATCAGCTCGCGCTCACGCCCGGCCTGCTCGACATCCTCGGCCATCTGGTTGAAGGCGCGATACACCTCGGTCATTTCGCTCGGCGTATCACTGATCGGCAGACGTACACTGCGGCCCTGGCCCAACTGACGGGCAGCGAACACCAGGCGCTTGAGCGGCTGGTTGAGCTGGCGCACGAAGATCCACGCCGAAGCGGTGGACAGCAGGCCGATGGCCAGGAACCAGCCAAGTACGTTCCAGATCTTCTGGCCACGCAACGGGTGCGGATAAAGCGGCACTTTCAGCCAGCCCGGGCCGAGGCTCGGCGCGTTGACCCACAACGCAGGCGGTGCGTGGATGCGCAAGCGCACTTCGGTGTCTTCGCCCAGCTCGGCCTGCATCTGCCGTTGATAGATTTCGCTGTAGGGCCAGTGCTGCTCGCCCTCCGGCACGCCGGAGCCGGTCACCCGGATCAGGCCTGCGGCTTCGGCAATCTTGTCGCGGTTTTCTTCATCGGCCGCCCAATAGGCGCGCAGCGTCAGCGCCACACCATGGCTGTACTGCCGATCGACCAGCACATCCTCGTTCATCAGCAGGTAGACCAGGGTCAGCGCCTTGGAGAACAGGACAACGATCAGCACCAGCCACAGGGTGCGGGCGAAGAAGCTTTGCGGGAACCAGACCGGAGTTTTCATCGAAGGCCAGGCTTCATTTGCCAGCGTTTCCGTCCGGTACGAAGACGTAACCTACGCCCCACACAGTCTGGATATACCGCGGTTTGGAAGGGTCCGGTTCGATCATGCGGCGCAGGCGCGAAATCTGTACGTCGATCGAGCGCTCCAGGGCATCCCACTCACGGCCACGGGCCAGGTTCATCAGCTTGTCGCGGGTCAACGGCTCACGGGCGTGCATGACCAGAGCCTTGAGCACGGCGAATTCACCGGTGGTGAGCATGTGCACTTCTTCGCCACGCTTGAGTTCACGGGTGGCCAGCGACAGCTCGTAATCGCCGAAAGTGACCGACTCGTCCTCGCTGCCCGGGGCGCCCGGTACCGTCGGTGCCTGACGGCGCAGCACGGCCTTGACCCGCGCCATCAGCTCGTCCGGGTTGAACGGCTTGCCCAGGTAATCGTCAGCGCCCAGCTCAAGCCCCTTGATGCGGCTGAGTTCGTCACCCTTGGCGGTGAGCATGATGATCGGGATCTGGTTGTTCGACTGGCGCAGGCGCTTGCACGCGGACAAGCCATCCTCGCCCGGCAGCATCAGGTCGAGCACCACCAGGTTGAATACCTCGCGCTGCAGCAGGCGGTCCATCTGTTCGGTGTTGGGCACCGCGCGGGCACGGTAGCCCTTGCTGGTGAAGAAACGTTCCAGCAGGCTGCTGAGCCCCGGATCGTCGTCGACGATGAGAATCTTGTCACCTTCAGCGTTGTTTGCGGTGCCGGTCATGAATAACTCCTCTGAGATCGCCGCGCATTATGGCGTAGCCATTGCCACGCGTGCCGTGAGCATTGTTAGCAGATTTTTCCCCCGGCGCCACTTCCCGGCCTCCGCAACTGGCCTGGCGCCATCACCGCAAGCCGTCTGCGATGGGTATAATGCGCGGCTTTCTCCAGCGCCGCCGGGCGGAACAAGCGCCTCGCAGCCCCCGTATTCACAATTGTCAGGTGGTTTACATGGACAGCATCAACAGCCGTATCGCCGAGGAACTGGGCGTACGCCCTCAGCAGGTCGAGGCGGCCGTGGGCCTGTTGGACGAAGGCTCTACCGTGCCCTTCATCGCCCGTTACCGCAAGGAAGTGACCGGTAGCCTGGACGACACCCAGTTGCGCCACCTGGAAGAGCGCCTGCGCTACCTGCGCGAGCTGGACGAGCGCCGTGCGAGCATCCTGTCCAGCATCGAGGAACAGGGCAAGCTGACCCCTGAGCTGGCCCGCGAGATCAAGCTGGCCGACACCAAGACCCGCCTCGAAGACCTTTACCTGCCGTACAAGCAAAAGCGCCGCACCAAGGGCCAGATCGCCCTGGAAGCCGGCCTGGGCGAGCTGGCCGACGGCCTGTTCAACGACCCGCAACTGGCGCCGGAAAGCGAAGCCGCGCGCTTCGTCGATGCCGACAAAGGTGTCGCCGACGTCAAGGCCGCCCTCGAGGGCGCCAAGTACATCCTCATGGAGCGTTTCGCCGAAGACGCTGCCCTGCTCGACAAGCTGCGCAACTTCCTCAAGCAGGAAGCGGTGCTCAGCGCCCGTGTGGTGGCTGGCAAGGAAGAGGAAGGCGCCAAGTTCCGCGATTATTTCGCCCATGACGAACTGCTGCGCACTTGCCCGTCGCACCGCGCACTGGCCATTTTCCGCGGCCGTAACGAAGGTGTGCTGAGCGCGTCGCTGAAGGTTGGCGAAGAGCTGCCGGGCACCCTGCACCCGTGCGAAATGATGATCGGCAGCCACTTCGGCGTGGAAAACCGCAACCGCCCGGCTGACAAGTGGCTGGGCGAGGTGGTGCGCTGGACCTGGAAGGTCAAGCTGTACACCCACCTGGAAACCGACCTGTTCGGTGAGTTGCGCGACAACGCCGAAAGCGAGGCGATCAACGTCTTCGCCCACAACCTGCACGACCTGCTGCTGGCCGCCCCGGCCGGCCCGCGCGCTACCCTGGGCTTCGACCCGGGCCTGCGTACCGGCTGCAAGGTCGCGGTGGTCGATGCCACCGGCAAGCTGCTGGACACCGCCACGGTCTATCCGCACGCACCGCGCAACGACTGGGACCGCACGATCTCGGTACTGGCCGCACTGTGCGCCAAACACTCGGTGGAGCTGATCGCCATTGGCAACGGCACCGCCAGCCGCGAGAGCGACAAGCTGATCGCCGAGCTGGTTAAAAAATACCCGGCGCTGAAGATCACCAAGATCATGGTCTCCGAAGCCGGTGCGTCGGTGTACTCGGCATCGGAGCTGGCTGCCCGTGAATTCCCTGACCTGGACGTGTCGATCCGTGGCGCCGTGTCGATTGCCCGCCGCCTGCAGGACCCGCTGGCCGAACTGGTGAAGATCGACCCCAAATCCATCGGTGTCGGCCAGTACCAGCACGATGTGTCCCAGGTGAAGCTGGCCCGCGGCCTGGACGCGGTGGTCGAGGACTGTGTGAACGCCGTGGGCGTGGACGTCAACACCGCTTCGGTCGCGCTACTGACACGCATCTCCGGCCTCAACGCCACCCTGGCGCAGAACATCGTCGCGCACCGCGACGCCAATGGCCCGTTCGCCACCCGTGCCGCACTCAAGAAGGTCAGCCGTCTGGGTGAGAAAACCTTCGAGCAGGCCGCAGGCTTCCTGCGCGTAATGAACGGCGACAACCCGCTGGATGCCTCCGCCGTGCACCCCGAGGCCTACCCGCTGGTGAAACGCATCGCCGCCGACACCGGCCGTGACATCCGCTCGCTCATCGGCGACAGCGGCTTCCTCAAGCGCCTGGACCCCAAGCAGTTCACCGACGAAACCTTCGGCCTGCCCACCGTCACCGACATCCTCCAGGAGCTGGACAAGCCCGGCCGTGACCCGCGCCCCGAGTTCAAGACCGCCACCTTCCAGGACGGCGTCGAAGACCTCAAGGACCTGGAGCCCGGCATGATTCTCGAAGGCGTGGTCACCAACGTCACCAACTTCGGCGCGTTCGTCGACATCGGCGTGCACCAGGACGGCCTGGTGCACATCTCGGCGCTGTCCGAGAAGTTCGTCAAGGACCCGCGCGAAGCGGTCAAGGCCGGCGACGTGGTCAAGGTCAAGGTCATGGAAGTGGACATCCCGCGCAAGCGTGTCGGCCTGTCCATGCGCATGAGCGATACCCCGGGCGAAAAAGTCGAAGGCAACCGTGGTGGCAACCGTGGCAATGGCGGCAACCGCCCGCAGCAGGCACCACGCCAGCGCGAAACCGCTAGCGCCGCGCCGGCGAACAACGCCATGGCTGCGCTCTTTGCCAACGCCAAGCAGTTGAAAAAGAAGTGATGGAGATCCCCAAAGAGCTCGTTGAAAGCGCCTACAGCCAGCTACTGGGCTGCCGCCTGCAACGCCTGGACACGGGCGTCGCAGAGGTGGCACTGGCGCTTGAGCCGCACCTGCGCAACCGCGGCCAGAAGCTGCACGGCGGGGCCATCTTCAGCCTGGTGGACATCGCCATGGGCCTGGCCTGCTCGGCCAGCCATGGTTTCGACCAGCAGAGCGTGACCATCGAATGCAAGATCAACTACATGCGTGCGGTCGGTGACGGCGAGGTCCTGTGCACGGCGCGGGTGCTGCACGCCGGGCGCCGTACCCTGGTGGTCGACGCCGACGTAGTCCAAGGCGACAAACTGGTCGCCAAAGCGCAGGGAACCTTCGCGGTTCTCTAGCTCACCAAACGGTATCTGCGGTATTTTGCGGCAGTGCGCTGGCACTGCCGTAACCGCGTAAACCAGGCGACGACGCCAGTTCCTTTCCTCCTACCCTTGTAGACCGTCAACTCTACCCCCATATTGGGGCGACTGATGCGTGAAGGAAACCATCTTGAGCGACCTCCTCAACCGCCGCCTGAGCCTGCTCGGCGCCAATCTCCCCCTGCTCAAGCAGTGCCTGCACGGTATTGAGCGCGAATGCCTGCGCGTCACCGACGAAGGTCGCCTGGCTCAGACCCCGCATCCGGAAAACCTGGGTTCGGCGCTGACCAACGAGCAGATCACCACCGATTATTCCGAGTCGCTGCTGGAGTTCATCACCCCGGCCCTGCCCGACCCGGCCCAAGTGCTGGAAAGCCTCGAGCAAACCCACCGCTTCGTCTACAGCAAGCTTGGCGACGAATTGCTGTGGAGCCCGTCGATGCCGTGCACGCTGCCGGCCGAGGAGGACATCCCGATCGCCGAGTACGGGACCTCGAACATCGGCAAGCTCAAGCACGTCTACCGCAAGGGCCTGGCCCTGCGCTACGGCCGCACCATGCAGTGCATCGCCGGCATCCACTACAACTTCTCGTTGCCTGAAGCGCTGTGGCCGCTGCTGCGCGCCGCCGAAGGCAACGACCTGAACGACCGCGACTACCAGTCGGCGGCGTACATTGCGCTGATCCGCAACTTCCGCCGTTACAGCTGGCTGCTGATGTACCTGTTCGGTGCCTCGCCAGCCCTGGACAAAGGCTTCCTGCGTGGCCGCCCGCACCAGCTCGAAGAGCTGGACGCCGAAACCCTGTACCTGCCCTACGCCACCAGCTTGCGCATGAGCGACCTGGGCTACCAGAGCAACGCCCAGGCCGGCCTCACACCCTGCTACAACAACCTGGCCAGCTATACCGACAGCCTGCGCAAGGCGGTGGGCACGCCCTACCCGCCCTATGTGGAAATCGGTACGCATGTGGACGGCGAATGGGTGCAGTTGAACACCAACATCCTGCAGATCGAGAACGAGTACTACTCGAACATCCGCCCCAAGCGTGTCACCTACACCGGCGAGCGGCCGATCCAGGCCCTGACCTCACGCGGCGTGCAGTATGTCGAAGTGCGCTGCCTGGACATCAACCCGTTCCTGCCGGTAGGCATCGACCTGACCGAGGCGCGCTTCCTCGATGCGTTTCTGTTGTTCTGTGCCCTGGAAGACAGCCCGCTGCTGGACAATGGCGAATGCGGCCAGTGCACCGACAACTTCCTGAGTGTGGTCAAGGAAGGCCGTCGCCCAGGCCTTGAGCTGCGCCGTGAGGACCAACCGATCGAGCTGAAAGCCTGGGCCAGCGACTTGCTTGGGCGCATCGGCCAGCTGGCTGAGCTGCTCGATCACGCTCAAGGCGGCGACGAACATGCCAAAGCCCTGGCCGCACAGCAGGCCAAAGTCGACGACGCTTCGCTGACGCCATCGGCCCAGGTGCTCGCGCGCATGAGCGAGCATGAGGAAAGCTTCATCCAGTTCTCGCTGCGCCAGAGCCGCCTGCACGCGCAAACGTTCCGTGAGCAACCGCTGCCCACAGAGCGCCAGCAAGCCTACGAGACCCTCGCCCGCAATTCGCTGGCCGAGCAGTCACGCCTCGAGCAGCAGGAAGTCGGTGACTTCGACCAGTTCGTCGGCGCCTACCAGGCCAGCATCCTGGCGATCAGCAACTGATGACCCGCAGCACCACCCCGCGCAAGCCGCGCGCCAGCAGCCAGGCCAGGATCGAGGCGATCCTGGCGGCGGCGCGCGAGCTGTTGGCCGAGCAAGGGGTGGCAGCATTGTCGATCTACAGCGTGGCCGAACGGGCGCAGATTCCACCCTCGTCGGTGTATCACTTCTTTGCCAGCGTGCCGGCACTGCTCGAAGCGCTGACGGCCGATGTGCACCGGGCATTTCGCGAGGCGTTAAGCGCACCGATAGACAGCAGTGCGCTCGGCACCTGGCATGAGCTTTCACGGTTGATCGAACAGCGCATGCTCGACATCTACAACGAGGATGCTGCAGCGCGTCAGTTGATCCTGGCCCAGCATGGCCTGAGCGAAGTGGTGCAGGCGGACCGGCAGCACGACATGGAGCTGGGTGAGTTGATGCACAAACTGTTCGACCAGCATTTCCGGTTGCCGGTAATGCCAGCGGACGTGGATGTGTTTGCACTGGCCATGGAGTTGAGCGACCGGGTGTATGCGCGCTCGGTACAGTTGCACGAGGCGATCACCCCGCGCATGGCCGAGGAAGGCAAGCGGGTGTTCGAGGCGTACCTGGGCTTGTACCTGCCGCCGTTTCTTACTAAACGCTGATCTTGCTGGGGCCGCCCTGCGGCCCTTTCGCGACACAAGGCCGCTCCTACAGGAAATCGCGTTCCCCTGTAGGAGCGGCCTTGTGTCGCGAAAGGGCTGCAAAGCAGCCCCAAATGCCCACATCACAGCTTGGCGATGGACACTTCAGTCGATTTCACAAAAGCGATCACTTCACTGCCCACCTGCAGTTCCAGCTCCTTCACAGAGCGGGTGGTGATCACCGAGGTGACGATGCCGGAAGCGGTCTGCACATCGATTTCCGACAATACCGGGCCCTCGAGGATTTCTTTCACGGTGCCTTTGAACTGGTTGCGGACGTTGATGGCTTTGATAGTCATGATGTGCTTCCTTCTCTATGGCTTCAGTCTGGTAAGTGAGTCATTCAGTGCGCCCAACGCAGTTGCGTGGGCAGAGGGGCTACAGGGTCCGGCTCGGGCGCAGTGCCCGGGGCCGACAGAACACGGTTGAGCACTTCGCTTTCCAGCGCGGCCAGACGGTGCGAACCACGCACCCTTGGCCGAGCCAGATCGACGTTGAGGTCCAGGCCGACTGCGCCGTCCTCGATAAGGATCACCCGGTCGGCCACGGCAACGGCTTCGTTGACGTCATGGGTGACCAGCAGCACGGTGAAGCCGTGCTGACGCCACAGGCGTTCGATCAGTTGCTGCATCTCGATACGGGTCAGGGCATCCAGCGCACCCAGCGGCTCGTCCAGCAGCAGCAGGCGTGGCTGATGAATCAGCGCCCGGGCCAACGCCACGCGCTGCTTCTGGCCACCCGAGAGCGCTGCCGGCCATTCATTGGCGCGGTCAGCCAGGCCAACCGCCTCCAGTGCTTCCAGCGCACGGGGGCGCCAGTGGCCGGACAGGCCCAGGCCGACGTTGTCGATCACCTTTTTCCAAGGCAGCAGGCGAGCGTCCTGGAACATCAGGCGGGTATCTTCGCGGGCCTCGGCCAGCGGTGCGGCACCGGCCAGAAGCTCACCGGCGCCGGGCTGGTCGAGCCCGGCCAGCAGGCGCAGCAAGGTGCTCTTGCCACAGCCGCTGCGCCCGACGATGGCAACGAACTGGCCGGCCGGAATGTGCAGGTCGATACCGCGCAGCACTTCACGTTGGCCAAAGGTCTTGCGCAAGCTATTGGCGGCCAGCGGGATACCCCGCAACAAGCGCGGCGGTTGTTCCTTGAGAATGGTCATGCGCCCTCCTTCCTGGCGACTTGGTAGGCCGGGTGCCAGCGCAACCAGACACGTTCCAGGCCGCGGGCGGCGAGGTCGGCGAGCTTGCCGAGCACGGCATACAGGACGATGGCCAGGACCACCACGTCGGTCTGCAGGAATTCACGGGCATTCATTGCCAGGTAACCGATACCGGCGTTGGCCGAAATGGTTTCGGCAACGATAAGGGTCAGCCACATGAAGCCCAGGGCAAAGCGCACACCGACCAGGATCGAGGGCAGCGCGCCCGGCAGGATCACCTGGCGGAACAGGCCGAAGCCGGACAGGCCATAGCTGCGGGCCATTTCCACCAGCGCCGGGTCGACGTTGCGGATACCGTGGTAGGTGTTCAGGTAGATCGGGAACAGCGTGCCCAGCGCGACCAGGAAGATCTTTGCCGACTCGTCGATACCGAACCACAGGATCACCAGCGGGATCAGCGCCAGATGCGGCACGTTGCGGATCATCTGCACCGAGCTGTCGAGCAGGCGTTCGCCCCAGTTCGACAAGCCGGTGATGAAGCCCAGTACCAGCCCAATGCTGCCACCGATCAGAAAGCCCAGGCCGGCACGCCAGCCGCTGATGGCCAGGTGGGTCCAGATTTCACCGCTGCGTACCAGCTCGACACCGGCGCTGACTACGGCGCTGGGTGCAGGCAGGATGCGCGTCGACAACCAGCCAGCACTGACCGCCAGCTGCCAGACAGCCAACAGCAGTACCGGCAGCGCCCACGGCGCCAGGCGCTGGGTCAGGGTGGAGGACGTTGCACGACTCATGGCTGCGCCCTCAGCTCTGCGACACGGACTTGGGCAGGATGTCGTTGGCCACCATCTCGCCGAACGGGCTCACGTAGCCACCGGTCTGCGGTTGCTCCGGGCGCTGCACGTCCAGGTGCGGGAACAGCAGCTCGGCAACGCGGTAGGACTCTTCCAGGTGTGGATAACCTGAGAGGATGAAGGTATCTATCCCCAGGTCTGCGTATTCCTTGACCCGCGCTGCGACAGTCGGGCCATCACCGACCAGCGCGGTACCGGCGCCACCGCGTACCAGGCCGACACCGGCCCACAGGTTGGGGCTGACTTCGAGGTTGTCACGGTTGCCGCCATGCAATGCGGCCATGCGCTGCTGACCCACCGAGTCGAAGCGCGCCAGCGAAGCCTGGGCACGGGCGATGGTGTCGTCGTCCAGGTGCGAAATCAGGCGGTCTGCCGCGGCCCAGGCTTCGTCGTTGGTTTCCCGCACGATCACATGCAGACGGATACCAAAGCGTACTTCGCGGCCCTGCGCGGCAGCCTTCTCCCGCACCTGAGCGATTTTCTCGGCAACAGCGGCTGGCGGCTCGCCCCAGGTCAGGTACAGCTCGACCTGCTCGGCGGCAAGGTCCTGCGCGGCTTCGGACGAGCCACCGAAATACAGAGGCGGGCGTGGTTGCTGAATGGGCGGATAGAGCAGCTTGGCGCCCTTCACCTGGATATGCTTGCCTTGGTAGTCGACGTTCTCGCCCTCCAGCACCTTGCGCCAGATACGCGTGAACTCGACCGAGGCTTCGTAGCGCTCCTGGTGGTTCAGGTGCAGGCCATCACCGGCCAGCTCGTCGGGGTCGCCACCGGTGACCAGGTTGAACAGCGCCCGGCCGTTGGACAGGCGGTCCAGGGTTGCCGCCTGGCGCGCCGCGACCGTCGGCGAAATGATGCCTGGACGCAGGGCAACCAGGAATTTCAGATGCTGGGTCACCGGGATCAGCGATGCTGCCACCAACCAGGAATCCTCGCAGGAACGCCCGGTTGGGATCAGCACACCACCAAAGCCGAGACGGTCGGCGGCCTGGGCAATCTGTTGCAGGTAACCGTGATCGACCGCACGGGCACCCTCGGATGTGCCCAGGTACTTGCCGTCACCGTGGGTGGGGAGGAACCAGAAAATGTTAAGGCTCATTGGAGTTGTCTCCTCAAAGGTGGCGAGGGCCACAGCGGCGCCCCGGCACAGGCGAATCAATCAAGGCGCGCTGGCGACCTTGGTCGGGGGCGTCCAGATCACGTCCTTGATGCTCAGCGGCTTGGGAATCAGCTTCAGCGCCTGGAAGGTGTCGGCGATTTTCTGTTGTGCGGCCACCACCTCGGGGGTCAGCGGCGCGGCACCGTAGCCTTGGCGCTTGACCGAAGTCAGGGTGATGTCGGCGGGCAGCCCGAGCAGCGCAGCAACCTGGTCGGTCACCTCCTGCGGGTTGGCCTGCGACCATTTGCCCACGGCGCGTACTTCTTCGATGAGGGCGTTGATCACAGCCGGATGCTGGGTCGCGTAGTTGCGGGTGGCCAGGTAGAACTGGTGGTTGTCGACCAGGTCTTTGCCGTCACGCAGGGTGCGTGCCTGCAGCTGCTGTTCGGCGGCGGCCTGGTACGGGTCCCAGATCACCCAGGCATCGACGCTGCCACGCTCGAACGCGGCGCGGGCATCGGCCGGCGGCAGGTAGACGGGCTGTATCTCGCTGTACTTGAGGCCGGCCTCTTCCAGGGCGCGGACCAGCAGGTAGTGAACGTTCGAACCTTTGTTGAGCGCAACTTTCTTGCCTTTGAGTTCCTTCACCGACTGGATCGGCGAACCCTTCGGTACAAGGATCGCTTCACTGTGCGGCGCAGGCGGTTCGTAGGCCACATAGAGCAGATCGGCACCGGCGGCCTGAGCGAATACTGGCGGCGTTTCACCAGTTACGCCAAAGTCGATGGAGCCGACATTCAAGCCTTCGAGAAGCTGCGGGCCACCTGGGAATTCGGTCCATTGCACCTGGATGCCCTGATCGGCCAGGCGCTTTTCCAGCGTGCCCTTGGCTTTGAGCAGCACCAGGGTGCCGTATTTCTGATAGCCGATACGCAGGCTTTCAGCCTGGGCTTGGGTAATGGCGCCGAAGGACACAGCCGCCGCAAACAGGGCGACCAGACCACGACGCAAGAAGACTGTGCGCATGGCGCTCTCCTGTGCGAGTAGGTTCGGGTTGCACCTGCTTGCCTCGTTGACGGGCGAGTAAGGTGGATGACGCGATAAAGCCGTTGTGCCGGTTCAGATGATCCAGCGGGCACTGATCAAGCGTTCGTTGAGTACGCCGGGGTGGCGACGATCAGGCAGTCGGCCTGAGCCACCAGTTGCTGGAAGTGTTGCACCTGCGGGCTGTCGAAGCGCGCATGGAGCAGGTCCTCAGCGGCGAAGTCACGTACCTGGAAGGTCACCACCTCAGCGCCACGGTCCTGCAGCCACTGGCGCGAACGCTCGAGCAGCACGCCGGAGCGTGAACGGGTACTGGGGCTACCACCGATTGAGACGACCAGCGTTGAAGCGCTTCCTTGTGTTCTGTTGGGGTGACATTAGCAGCCTTGGTATATATCTATAAATCATATTTTTTCATTTGCTTATTCCATAAAGTACTTTGTCGATTCTTTGATACTGGGGCCGCTTTGCGGCCCTTTCGCGACACAAGGCCGCTCCTACGAGGAACCGCGCCTTGTGTCGCGATGGGCTGCGCAGCAGCCCCACGCCTGAAGCGGTTTGTGCAGGCATAAAAAAGGGCCGTCGAAACGGCCCGAATATCCCTGCTATGGCTAAGAGCAATGCAACGAGAATGCTTCAGCGATTGGGTTGCGGGGTCAGCCGCAGATAGGGTTTTACAGCGCGGTAGCCTTTCGGGAAGCGCTGCTTGATCTCTTCCTCATCCTTCAGCGAAGGCACGATCACCACTTCGTCGCCATCCTGCCAGTTACCTGGCGTGGCTACCTTGTGGTTGTCGGTGAGCTGCAGCGAGTCGATCACCCGCAGTATTTCGTTGAAGTTGCGCCCGGTACTGGCTGGGTAGGTAATGGTCAGGCGCACCTTCTTGTTCGGGTCGATGACGAACAGCGAGCGCACGGTCAGGGTGTCGCTGGCGTTCGGGTGGATCAGGTCGTACAGGTCGGAAACCTTGCGGTCGGCGTCGGCGATGATCGGGAAGTTGACCACGGTGTTCTGGGTCTCGTTGATGTCCTCGATCCACTTGTGGTGGGAGTCGACCGGGTCCACGGACAGGGCGATGGCCTTGACCCCACGTTTGGCGAAGTCGTCCTTGAGCTTGGCGGTCAGGCCCAGCTCGGTGGTGCACACCGGGGTGAAGTCGGCCGGGTGAGAGAACAGCACACCCCAGCTGTTACCGAGCCACTCGTGGAAGCGGATCGTACCTTCGCTGGAATCTTGTTCGAAGTCGGGGGCGATGTCGCCGAGTTTGAGGCTCATGGGGTGTGGCTCCTGGGCTATGGGCTGGCCTTGTGATGTTCAATGTGCCTGCATTCCGATAAAAACAAAAAGAATAAATAACAATTTATTTATAACCATACGGAATACAAAATGATGAGCATAAAAAAACCTCGCGCTAGGCGAGGCTCTTTTTCACAACTACGTTTTACATGAAGTTGTAAGTGTAGTTCACGATTAGGCGGGCCTGATCTTTGTCTTTAGTGAACTCACTCGTCGAACCACCGCTCCCACGATAGACACCTTGACGCAGGCTGAAGCCGAGGCCTTTCAGCGTGCCCTCTTGAATGGTGTAATCGATACGTGCATCACGCTCCCACTCGCTATAAGTGCCGTGACCAGAACGGTAGCGGATGTCATCACCACGCAGATACGAAACGGCAGCTTTCAGACCTGGAACACCTAAACCGGCGAAGTCATAGGAATACTGACCGAAAGTGGTGTTCTCACCAGCACGGGCAAACTGGTTAATCATGCTGTCGGTGAACAGGTAGAAGCTAGCGCCACCGGCGCCTTCTAGTGAGGAAGCAGAGCCGTCTTTGCGGACGTTGCCCTGGTTCAGCCAGACAAAGCCACCGTCATCACCAACCTGTTGGTGACCGACCAGAAGCGAGTGGCCGCCCAAGGTATAGGTGAACATTGCAGACCAGGTTTTGTTATCAACCTCGCCAGCGTTCTTGGCGTAGCCATTGTTGTTGCTGAACGCGTAACCCGCTTCGCCGTTACGGCCATCGCTGCTGCTGTCGAAGTAGCGCAGGTCGGTTTTGAACGACTGGTTGTCAGCGATTTTGAAGACATGGGTCGCGCCCAGGAAGTGCTGCTTATAGAAGTCTTCCAGATTGGAGTAGTAGTACTGCAGGGTCAGGTCAGGAGTAAGTTTGTAGTCCAGACCGCCATAGCGGAACTTATTGCTCTCGTGGAAGGCACCAGCTACGGACAGACCGGTACGATTGCTCGATGCGCGCCCCATAGCGTGGGTCAACTGACCGGCGTTGATGGTCAGGTTGTCGATTTCTTTCGACTGAATGGTGCCGCCTTCAAAGGTCTGCGGCAGCAGACGACCGTCGTTGGACACCAAGATCGGCAGGTTCGGCGCCAGCGCACTACCATAGTGGACTTCGGTCTTCGAGAAGCGCGCCTTAGCATTGCCCCCGATCCGCGCCCAGTTATGAGCTGCAGAACCATCAGAATCACTTGGGAAGAAGGAGTTATCGGCGTCAGGACGGCTGCCACGGCCACCATCAAGGTGAATACCCCACAGCGCTTGTACATCAACACCAAAGCCTACGACACCCTGGGTGAAGCCAGACAGGTAGTCAAGCTTGAAGCCTTGACCTGCCTCTTTCTGATCTTCCACACCGCCTTCACGGGTGTCATCGTTGAAATACATGGTGCGCGAGCTGAGGGACAGTTTGCTGTCTTCAACGAAACCGGCAGCGCCTGCTTGTTGGGCGAGAACCCCCAGTGCCACGGCCAGAGCCAGGCTGGACTTGTACATGTTTTGCTCCTCTACGTTCTAATTTTTGTGTATCTCTGGCGGCGGGATCTGATGCCCCGCTCACCGTGGACTGGCGATTTAGTCCCAAAGAGTGACCAGCAAGTCAATCGTTACTGAACATTTCACGACTTTGGTCTAAGACGCCACCTGCGCTACAGGATAATGACAATCCTATAAATCCAAAATGACCGTTTTATGAATTTGTAAGATTTTTAAGGCATATGGTTGAAACCTTTACTGCCAAAAGCTGTATCGGCAGACGCTTGTAATAGCTTTAGGTTATTTGCAAACGTTTGCTAATATCCTTATTTCCAATCGCTCTGTTAAGCGGAAAAGACCGAGCATTTCACTTGGTCTTCGCCCAGAAGCCTGATCGAGCCCTTCCGCTTAAAGCGAATGGCTCCTATGCTAATTCCGAAAAGTTATTTATTTTCTATTTCTTAGATCATCTAGCCTTCTTGCCATTCATCACACCGATTGCCTGACAAGAGGTTCGACCATGATCCCGCACACGCCACTGCGCTTGCTCGCCGCCCTGACCCTCGCCGGCACCAGCTGGTTCGCCCAGGCCGCCGACCTGACCGTCGCCTACCAGACCACCGTCGACCCGGCCAAGGTGGCCCAGGTCGATGGCGACTACGAAAAAGCCAGCAAGGCCAGCATCGACTGGCGCAAGTTCGATAACGGCGCTGATGTGATCACTGCAGTGGCCAGCGGCGACGTGCAGATCGGCTACCTGGGCTCAAGCCCGCTGGCCGCTGCCGCCACCCGCAAGCTGCCGGTGGAAACCTTCCTGATCGCCACCCAGATCGGCGCCGGCGAAGCGCTGGTGGCCCGCGACGGCATCAAGACCCCACAAGACCTGATCGGCAAGAAAGTCGCCGTGCCCTTTGTTTCCACCGGCCACTACAGCCTGCTGGCCGCGCTGAAGAGCTGGAACATCGACCCGTCCAAGGTGCAGATCCTCAACCTCGCCCCACCGGCGATCATCGCTGCTTGGAAGCGCGGCGACATCGACGCCACTTACGTCTGGGACCCGGCCCTGGGCGTGGCCAAGGAAAACGGCAAGGTGCTGATCACCTCCGGGGAACTGGCCGAGAAAGGCGCACCGACCTTCGATGCCTGGATCGTGCGCAAGGACTTCGCCGACAAGCACCCCGAGGTGGTCAAAGCCTTCGCCAAGGTCACCCTCGACGCCTACGCCGACTACCGCAAAGACCCGACGGCCTGGCTTGCCAACAAGGACAACGTGGCCAAGCTGGTGAAGCTGTCCGGTGCCAAGGCCAGTGATATTCCTGCTCTGTTGCAAGGCAACGTCTACCCGCTGGCCGCCGACCAGGCCAACGCCCTGGGCGCACCGACCACTCAAGCGCTGACCGACACCGCCACCTTCCTCAAGCAGCAAGGCAAGGTCGACGCCGTGTTGCCGGACTATTCGGCCTACGTCAGCGCCAAGTTCTTGCCCAATTGATCCGGAGCCCGTCATGGCCTTGCTAGAACTGGAGCGCATCAGCGCACAGTACCCCGGCGCCAGCACCCCTGTGCTGGCCGACATCAACCTCAGCCTGGGCCCAGGCCAGCTGCTGGTAGCACTGGGCCCCTCCGGCAGCGGCAAGACATCGCTGCTCAACCTGATCGCGGGCTTTGTCGCCCCCTGCGGCGGGCGCATCACCCTTGACGGCGTGCCGGTGCAAGGCCCCGGCGCCGAACGCGGCGTGGTGTTTCAGGACGATGCCCTGCTGCCGTGGCAGAACGTGCTGGGCAATGTCGCCTTCGGTTTGGAGCTGGCCGGTTTAGCCCGCGGCGAGCGAGAGGCCAAGGCACGGGAAATGCTGGCACTGGTCGATCTGGATGGCTTTGGCGAGCGGCGCATCTGGCAACTGTCCGGTGGCCAGAAGCAGCGTGTGGGCCTGGCCCGCGCGCTGGCGGCCGACCCAAGGGTGCTGCTGATGGACGAGCCGTTCGGCGCCCTCGACGCGTTCACTCGCGAGCAGATGCAGGAACTGTTGCTGCAAGTCTGGCAGCGCACCGCCAAACCGGTGTTCCTGATCACTCACGACATCGAGGAGGCCGTATTCCTTGCTACCGAACTGGTGCTGCTGGCCCCCGACCCAGGCCGTGTGGTCGAGCGCCTGCAGCTGGACTTCGGCCAACGTTATGCCGCTGGCGAATCGGCCCGGGCCATCAAGTCTGACCCACGCTTCATTGAAACTCGCGAGCATGTGCTGGCGCGGGTTTTCTCTCAACGCCAAAGCCTGCAGGAGCACGCATGAGCAGCCTTGATCTGCCGGTCGCCAGCAAGCGCGACAGCCAAGCCCGGCCCGTTGATAAAGCGCGCCGCCAGCTTTCCACCCGCTGGATCAGCACGCTAACCCTGGCCAGCCTGCTGCTGGTCTGGTGGCTGGTGACCGCCGCCGGCTGGATCGAGCCACTGTTCCTGCCAGCGCCCGGCGACATCCTGGCCAAAGCCTGGAGCTTGCTCACCCAAGGCTACATGGACGCCAGCCTGTGGCAACACCTGGGCGCGAGCCTGGGCCGCATCGGCCTGGCGCTGGTTGCCGCGACCCTGACTGCCATCCCGGCCGGTATCGCCATCGGCTACAACCGTGTGGCCCGCGGCATCCTTGACCCACTGATCGAGTTCTACCGCCCCATACCGCCACTGGCCTACCTGCCACTGATCGTCATCTGGTGCGGTATCGGCGAGTTGTCCAAGGTACTGCTGATCTACCTGGCAATCTTCGCCCCGATCGCCATCGCTACGGCCACCGGCGTGCGCACCGTCGACCCGGCCAGATTGCGCGCTGCGCAATCGCTGGGGGCGACCAAGGTGCAACTGATCCGCCACGTAATCCTGCCCAGCGCCCTGCCCGACATACTCACCGGCATCCGTATCGGCCTGGGTGTGGGCTGGTCGACCCTCGTAGCCGCCGAGCTGATCGCTGCCACCAGCGGCCTGGGCTTCATGGTGCAGTCGGCGGCGCAGTTTCTGGTGACCGACGTGGTGGTGCTGGGCATCCTGCTGATCGCCCTGATCGCCTTCGCCCTGGAGATGGGCCTGCGCGCCCTGCAGCGCAAGCTGGTGCCCTGGCATGGGCAAAGCCACTGACCGATTGCGGACTGACCACGCCGGCTACCCGGCGCCTGGAGTGAGAAAAGACATGAGCCTGACCGTTACCCCCCTCAGCCCGGCCCTCGGCGCCCAGATCAGCGGCGTGGACATCGGCCGCGAGATTACCGTCGAGCAGCGCGACGCCATCGAGCAGGCACTGCTCCAACACCAGGTGTTGTTCTTCCGGGACCAGCCGATCACACCCGAGCAGCAAGCGCGCTTTGCCGCGCGCTTCGGCGACCTGCACATCCACCCGATCTACCCCAACGTACCGCAAACCCCGCAGGTGCTGATCCTCGACACTGCGGTCACCGACGTACGCGATAATGCCGTGTGGCACACCGACGTAACCTTCCTCCCGACCCCGGCACTGGGTGCGGTGCTCAGTGCCAAGCAGTTGCCGGCCTATGGCGGCGATACCTTGTGGGCCAGCGGCATTGCCGCTTTCCAAGCCCTGTCCACCCCGCTGCGCGAGATGCTCGATGGCCTGACTGCAACGCACGATTTCACCAAGTCGTTCCCGCTCGAGCGCTTTGGCACTACGCCTGAGGACCTGGCGCGCTGGGAAGCGACCCGGCGCAACAACCCGCCGCTGTCACACCCGGTTGTTCGTACGCACCCGGTGAGCGGCCGCAAGGCGTTGTTCGTCAATGAAGGGTTCACCACGCGGATCAATGAGCTGAGCGAGTTGGAGAGCGAGGCGCTGCTCAAGCTGCTGTTCGCCCATGCGACGCGGCCGGAGTTCAGCATCCGCTGGCGCTGGCAGGAGAACGACGTGGCGTTCTGGGACAACCGCGTCACTCAGCATTTTGCGGTGGATGATTACCGGCCGAACCGGCGGGTGATGCATCGGGCGACCATCCTGGGGGATGCGCCGTTCTGAAAGAACCTTGGAAGGCCTTTGGCCTCCTTTCGCGACACAAGGCCGCGCCTACAGGCCTGTAGGAGCGGCCTTGTGTCGCGAAAGGGCCGCAAAGCGGCCCCAGCGATCTACCTGACCAGATGCAAGAACTGCATATGCCGCTCGTACTGGTCGAGGATGTCGTTGATGATCTGCTCCTTGCTGTAGCCCACCAGGTCGTAGTTCTGGCTACCCTCGCTAAGGTGCACCTCCGCCCGGTAATAACGGCGGTTCTTCAAATCCTGCGTCCCCAACCCACCCAGTGCAAACGACGGTGTGAAATACCCGCGCATCTGCACCTGATAGATGAACGGCTGCTCTTCACCATGGCCGACCTTCAGGCTGACGTTGTCGTGGCTAGGGTCATCCTGGGTCACCAGTACCAGGCCTTTCTGCTCGAATACCTCGCGCACATCGGCAATCGCCGGGCGCACCACGTCGTCCATGAAGCGGTACACCTCATCGCGTGACGGGAAGTGCACCGCCTGGCTCAGGCGCTGGCGCCAGCCACCACGGCCACGGCGGGACTGCGCGAACGGTGCGAGCGAATGCAACTGGGCGATCTGGCGCTGCGACTCCAGGTAGAACGCCTTATGCAAGCCCCACATCATGCACAGCAGGATCAACGAGAACGGCAGCGAGGTCAGCACCACCGCCGACTTGAGCGAATCGATGCTGCCGGCGAACAGCAGGCTGCTGGTGATCAGCGCAGTCATCGCGCCCCAGAAGATCCGCAACCAGTTCGGGCCGTCTTCATCAGCACCGCCATCCTTGGCGGACAAGGTCGACAGCACCACCGTGCCCGAGTCCGCCGATGTGACGAAGAACACGAAGCTGATGAACACCGTCACCGCGATGACGGTCTTGCTCCACGGGTAGGTCTCCAGCAGCAGGTACAGGCTCATCGACGGGTTATCGATGGCCGACTGGCCGAGCGCGGTCATGCCGTGGTTCAGCACCTGGTCCAGCGCGCTGTTGCCGAAGATCGACATCCACGCCAGGGTGAAGCCCAGCGGGATCAGCAGCACACCGAAGACGAATTCACGGATGGTGCGGCCACGCGAGATACGGGCGATGAACAGCCCCACGAAAGGCGCCCAGGCAATCCACCAGGCCCAGTAGAACACCGTCCAGCCGCCCAGCCAGTCGCGGTTTTCGCCGTAGGCGTAAACGTCGAAGCTCTTGCGTGGCAGGGCGCCGAGGTAATCGCCAAGGTTCTGGATCAAGGTATTGAACAGGTGCTGGGTGGGCCCGGCGAACAGCACGAACAGCAGCAGCGCACAGGCCAGGAACAGGTTGATGTCGCTCATCACCCGCACACCTTTCTCCACCCCCGCGACCGCTACGGCCACCGCAGCGCCCATCATCAGGACGATGAGCGCGATCTGCACCCATTGGCTATGGCTGATGCCGAACAGGTAGTCGAGGCCGGCATTGAGGTGCAGCACCCCGAAGCCCATGTCGGCGCCAAGGCCGAACACCGTGGCGATGATGCCGAAACCGTCTACCGCGTAGCCGATCGGCCCGTTGATACGCTTGCCGATCAGCGGGTACAGCGCCGAACGCAAAGCCAGCGGCAGGTTGTGGCGATAGGCGAAATAAGCCAGCGCCATGCCGACGAAGGCAAACACGCCCCAGCCATGCAGGCCCCAGTGCAGGAACAGTATCTGCATCGCCTGGCGCCCGGCCTCCGCCGTGCCCGCCTCACCCTGGGGGGGCTGGAGCATGTGGGTCAGGGGTTCGGAAACGCAGAAGAAGAACAGCGTGATGCTGATACCGGCGGCGAACAACATGCCGGCCCACGACAGGTAGCTGAACTCGGGTTCGTCGTGGTCGGCACCGAGCTTGATCTTGCCGTAGCCGGACAAGGCGGTGACCACCACGAAGACCAGGTACAGGGTCATGGCCAGCATGTAGTACCAACCGACCGTGTTGGCCGCCCAGTTCTGCGCTGCCAAGAGCCAGTCGCCCGCTGCTTGCGGTTGGGCGATGACCACCAGGCCGAAGATGAGGATGAAGCTTGCCGCAAAATAGAACACCGGAGGGTTCATGCGGATCTGGCTGTTGGAAGGGGTCGGTGCACTCATGGGGCATGCACCTCGTCGATTGACGTGAGGTTCGGAATGAACGGGTTCAGCAAAGGAATCCTCCTGTTGAACACCGGCAGCGGACCAGCGTTTTTTCGTTGAACAAGCGTTCAAGTTAAACATGGATCGGGATTCGATGCGACCCGGGCTGCTGATCGGCGCATTCCTGCACCGGCGATAGGGCCGGTACAGGCAGTGAAGCATTCAGGTCAATTCTTGCCCTGGCAATCCAACTGTAGATTGGCCTGGGTAATGTTGCTTTCGGCCGGCACACTCCGGGTCAGCCACACATTGCCGCCAATGGTCGAACCTTTACCAATGGTGATCCTTCCCAGGATGGTCGCCCCCGCGTAGATCACAACATCGTCCTCGACGATCGGGTGGCGGGCCAGGCCTTTGTGCAACGTACCCGACTCATCGCTCGGGAAACGCTTGGCGCCAAGGGTCACCGCCTGGTAGATGCGCACACGCTCACCGATGATCGCAGTCTCGCCGATCACCACACCGGTACCGTGGTCGATGAAGAAGCTCGGGCCGATCTGCGCGCCCGGGTGGATATCGATACCCGTGGCCGAATGCGCCAGCTCCGAACAGATGCGCGCCAACAACGGCAAACCGGCCTGGTACAAATGGTGGGCCAATCGGTGATGGATGATGGCGAGTATGCCCGGGTAGCACAGCAGCACTTCATCGACGCTGCGCGCGGCCGGGTCACCGTGGTAGGCGGCAAGTACATCGGTGTCGAGCAGCACGCGCAGGCCTGGCAGGGCGGCGGCAAAATCCTGGATCAGGCGCAGTGCCTGGGCATCGACGGCGGCCAGGTCGGCATTGCTCTGGCGCGCGGCATAGCGCAGTTCCAGACGTGCCTGGGCCAGCAACGCGGTCAGCGCGGCGTCGAGGGTGTGGCCAACGTAGAAGTCCTCGCTCTCTTCGCGCAGGTCGACCGGGCCCAAACGCATCGGGAACAGCGCACCGCACAACTGCTCGAGGACCTGGCGAATGGCCTCGCGCGAAGGCAATTCGCGCCCGCCCTGCTCGCCAATGCTGCGGCCATTGCGGCTTCGCCACTGCTCACGGGCGCTGCGCAGGCCGCTGACAATATTGTGCAACTGCCAATGCGCGGATGAAGGTTGTTCGCTCACGGTGATCTCCTGCCAGGGCCAATCAGATAGTTTGCAATCCACTTTACGGCAAATCAGCCCCTTGGAAAAAACAACGCTTTATTCCATCCTGCGCTAAGTCGGGCATAAGCCGCGATGACGGACCCGGCATCGTCGCCTACCCTCAAAGCAGCCAAAACCCGGCACAGATCAAAAAGGAAATAACAAAATAAGTTTTTATTATTTCCTGACCTATGAAGCCAACCCTATAGTCGCCACCCACCACTTCCACAACAAGCGCGGGGCCTGACATGTCGAAATTCGCCAAACCGCTTCTCAATGCCAGCCTGGCCATCCTGCTGGGCACCGGTCTGTTCAGCCAGGCATTCGCCGGCGAGCAACTGAAAACCATCCAGGAAAAAGGCGTGATCAACGTCGGCCTCGAGGGCACCTACCCGCCGTTCAGCTTCCAGGATGAAAACGGCAAGCTCGCCGGCTTCGAGGTCGAGTTTTCAGAACTGCTGGCCAAGGAGCTGGGCGTCAAGGCCAAGATCCAGCCAACCAAATGGGATGGCATCCTTGCAGCGCTGGAATCCAAGCGCCTGGACGTGGTGGTCAACCAAGTGACCATCTCCGAGGAGCGCAAGAAGAAGTACGACTTCTCCGAGCCCTACACCGTCTCCGGCATCCAGGCGCTGATCCTGAAGAAGAAAGCCGAGCAGTTGAACATCAAGACCGCGCAGGACCTGGCCGGCAAGAAGGTCGGTGTGGGCCTGGGCACCAATTACGAACAGTGGGTGAAGCAGGACGTTCCGAACGCTGAAGTGCGCACCTACGAAGATGACCCAAGCAAGTTCGCCGACCTGCGCAACGGCCGTATCGACGCCATCCTGATCGACCGCCTGGCCGCCCTGGAATACGCGCAAAAAGCCAAGGACACCGAGCTTGCCGGCGACGCCTTCTCGCGCCTGGAAAGCGGCGTGGCCCTGCGCAAGGGTGAGCCGGAGCTGCTGGCGGCCATCGACAAGGCCATCGACAAGCTCAAGGCCGATGGCACCCTGGCCAAGCTGTCCGAGAAATACTTCGGTGCCGATGTCACCAAATGATCGCTGAAAGCCTGCAACTCGTTGTCGATTCCGCGCCCTTCCTGCTCAAGGGCGCGGGTTATACAGTGCTGCTGAGTGTCGGCGGCATGTTCTTCGGCCTGGTACTGGGTTTTGCCCTGGCACTGATGCGCCTGTCGAAGATCCTGCCGCTGGACTGGCTGGCACGCATCTATGTGTCGTTCTTCCGGGGCACGCCGCTGCTGGTGCAGCTGTTCGTGATCTACTTCGGCATGCCGCAGATCGGCATCGAACTCGACCCGATCCCGGCCTCGCTGATTGGCCTGTCGCTGAACATGGCAGCGTACATCTGCGAAATCCTGCGTGCGGCGATCTCCTCGATCGACCGTGGCCAGTGGGAAGCAGCCGCCAGCATCGGCATGACCCGCACCCAGGCCATGCGCCGGGCGATCCTGCCGCAAGCCTTGCGCACGGCATTGCCACCGCTGGGTAACAGCTTCATCTCGCTGGTCAAGGACACCGCCTTGGCGGCGACCATCCAGGTGCCCGAGCTGTTCCGCCAGGCGCAGCTGATCACTGCGCGCACTTTCGAAGTATTCACCATGTACCTGGCCGTTGCGGTGGTCTACTGGGTCCTCTGCAGCATCCTCGCGCACTTCCAGAACCGCATGGAAGCGCGGGTCAACCAGCACGACCAGGAGCACTGAAGATGATCGTAGTAGAAGGCCTGACCAAGCAGTTCAAAGGCCAGACCGTGCTCAACGGCATCGACCTGACCGTGCAACCGGGCGAAGTGGTGGCCATCATCGGCCCCAGCGGCTCGGGCAAGACCACCTTCCTGCGTTGCCTCAACCTGCTGGAAACGCCAGACGCCGGGCGCATTCAGATCGGTGCCATCAGCATCGATGCCAACCGCCCGCTTGGCAATCAGCAAAGTGCCATTCGCCGCTTGCGCCAGCAGGCCGGCTTCGTGTTCCAGAGCTTCAACCTGTTCCCTCATCGCACAGCGCTGGAAAACGTCATCGAAGGGCCGGTGATCGTCAAGAAGACACCCCGCGCCCAAGCCATCGAGCTGGGCCGCAAGCTGCTGGCCAAGGTCGGCCTGGCAGGCAAGGAAGACGCCTACCCCAAACGCCTTTCGGGCGGACAGCAACAGCGCGTTGCCATCGCCCGGGCGCTGGCCATGGAACCTGAAGTGATTCTGTTCGATGAACCCACCTCGGCGCTCGACCCTGAGCTGGTCGGCGAGGTGCTGGCGACCATCCGCGGCCTGGCGGAAGAAAAGCGCACCATGATCATCGTCACCCATGAGATGAGCTTTGCGCGTGATGTGGCTAACCGGGTGATCTTCTTCGACAAGGGGGTGATCGTAGAGCAGGGCGAGGCCAAGGCGCTGTTTGCCAATCCCAAGGAAGAGCGGACGCGGCAGTTCTTGCGCAAGTTTCTCGGGACTGCGGCTTCCGAATAATCGGCATTCGTTTCACTGGCCCATCGCCGGCAAGCCGGCGATGGGGCGCGAAGCGGCCCTACTCAGTTCCAACGCAAACCCTCAGCCGGCACGGGCCGCCCGAACCAGTAGCCCTGCCCCAGCTGGCACTGCTGCTCCAGCAGGAACCTGGCCTGCTCCGCCTGCTCGATACCTTCAGCGTGCACCTGCATGCCCATGCTCCGGGCCAGGGCGATGATCACCCGCACGATCGCGACGTCGTCGTCATCCACCGGCAAGCCGGCGACGAAGCCCTGGTCGATCTTCAGCTTCTGCACCGGCAGGCGCTTTAGCCGCAGCAACGACGAGTAGCCGGTGCCAAAGTCATCGATTGCCAGGTTCAAGCCCAGCTCACGCAGCCGGTGCAACTGCTCCAGCGCGACTTCGGGGTCTTCCATGACTGCACTCTCGGTCACCTCCACCTCCAGCAGCGACGGATCCAGACCGGTTTCGTGCAACACCCCGGCCACTTGCCGGTACAGCTCACGCTGGCCGAACAACCGGCTGGAGATGTTGACCGCAACGAACTCGAGCAGGCGCCCGTCAGCCTGCCAACTGACCATCTGCCGGCACGCCTCGCGCAGCACCCAGGCATCGATGTCGGCAATCAGCCCGGTACGCTCGGCGATAGGGATGAATTCGCTTGGCGGCACCAAGCCACGTTGCGGGTGCTGCCAACGCACCAGTGCCTCCACCCCGACCATCTTCGAGGTGAACAGGTCGAACACCGGCTGGTAGAACACCCGCAGTTCGTCTTGCGCCAGCGCACGGCGCAGCTCGCCAGCCGTTTCCACCCGGTGCTGGGCGTGTGCCGTCAGCTCTTCGGTGTACAGCGCGTAACAGGCGCGGCCATTGTGCTTGGCCTTGAACAGCGCCGAGTCGGCGTTGCGCAGTAGCTGTTCGGCGCTCAACGCATCGCTGGGGAACAGGCTGATGCCAACGCTGACGCTGATGAACAGCCGATGCCCGTCGAACTCGAACGGTTCACGCATGCGTTCGATGAGCGCCTGTGCCAGTTTGCCGGCCTGGCCGACCTGCTGGCAGTTCTCTGCCAGCACACCAAACTCGTCACCGCCCAGGCGCGCCAAGGTCACGCCATTGCCCACTACCTCGGCCAGACGCTCGCCTACCAGCTTGAGCAGCTGATCACCGATGGTGTGGCCCAAGCCGTCGTTGATGCTCTGAAAGTGGTCAAGGTCAAGCAGCAACAAAGCACATCCACGCTTGTTGGCCTGTGCCGAAGCCAGTGCCTGCTCGGCCCGGTCGTTGAACAGCAGACGGTTGGGCAAGCCGGTAAGGGGGTCGTGGTGGGCCAGGTAGGCCAGTTCCTGCTCGGTATGCTTGATCGCGCTGATGTCGCTGAAAACCGCGACATAATGGGTCATCTCACCGCCATCATCGTGTATGGCGCGGATTGTCTGCCATTGCGGGTAGATTTCACCGCTCTTGCGCCGGTTCCATATCTCCCCGCTCCACTCGCCCTTCTCTGCCAGGGTGGCATAAATCTGCTGATAGAACGGCACGCCGTGCCGGCCCGACTTGAACTTGCTCGGGCGCTGGCCGAGCACTTCGTCCTGCTGGTAACCCGTGATCCGCATGAAGGCACGGTTGACGTGCACGATCAGCCCCTGGCGGTCAGTGACCAGCACGCCCTCCAGGGTACTGTCGAACACGGCTGCGGCCATACGCAGGCGGGCGCGGTCTTCGCTGCGAAGCCGTGCGCCGACACCGATGAAATTGAGCAGACGGGCACGGGTAAAGAAAATCAGCCCCGCGCTGGCCAGCACCCATAAAACAACATTGATCTGCCGCCCCACGGCCAAGGCTAGAGGGTCTTCAGACATGCTGCGCAAAACCACCTCTGACAGCACCAGCCAGAGGATCGAGAGCACCAGATACAGCGCGGCCATGCGCAAGGCGTCGCGAACGGAAACAGACATGTCGGCAACAAAAGTCCATGAAAAATGATGGGGCATTATAGAGGCAGAAACATGCCGTGACGTCCTATCTGCAAGGGTGACTGGTTTTATTTCCCTGCCAAGGGATAATCAGAGCCTTCCCCTGTGTCTTCGAGGGTTTTGACACCTATGTGGTATTACGGTCTGCTCGACTTGTCGGCCTGGCAACTGGTTGGCGTTACCCTGCTGATGACTCACGTGACCATCATCAGCGTCACCATTTATCTGCACCGCTACTCCGCCCACCGTGCCCTGGAGCTCAATGGCGCGCTCAAGCACTTCTTCCGCTTCTGGCTGTGGCTGACCACGGCGCAGAACACCCGCGAGTGGACAGCAGTGCACCGCAAGCACCACGCCAAGTGCGAAACCCCGGACGACCCGCACAGCCCGGTGCACAAAGGCCTGGGCACGGTGCTGCGCAAAGGCGCCGAACTCTATCGGGAAGAAGCACTCAACCCCGAAACCCTGCGCATCTACGGCAAAAACTGCCCGGATGACTGGATCGAGCGCAATCTCTACTCACGCTACAAACATGGCGGTATCGCCCTGATGGCGGTGCTCGACCTGCTGCTGTTCGGCACCATCGGCATTACCATCTGGGCGGTGCAGATGATGTGGATTCCGTTCTGGGCAGCGGGTGTGGTCAACGGCTTGGGCCATGCGGTGGGCTACCGCAACTTCGAGTGCCGCGACGCTGCTACCAACCTGGTGCCATGGGGCATCGTCATCGGTGGCGAAGAACTGCACAACAACCACCACACCTACCCCAATTCGGCCAAGCTGTCGGTCAAGCGCTGGGAGTTCGATGCCGGCTGGGCCTGGATACGCCTGTTGTGCCTGCTGCGCCTGGCCAAAGTACAACGGGTGGCGCCTATCGCCCATCGCGTCGAAGGCAAGGCCAACCTGGACATGGACACCACCATGGCCATCCTCAACAACCGTTTCCAGATCATGGCCCAGTACCGCAAGCTGGTGATCGGCCCGTTGGTCAAACAGGAACTGGCCAAGGTCGATGCGTCGGTACGCCATCGCTTCCGCCGGGCCAAACGCCTGCTGTCGCGGGAACCCAGCCTGCTCGAAGAGCGTCACCATGTGCGCATCGAGTCCCTGCTTGAGCAGAGCCAGGCACTCAAGACCATCTATGAGAAACGCTTGGCCTTGCAGCAGATCTGGGCCCGTACCAGCGCCAATGGTCACGACATGCTGGCCGCCATGAAAGACTGGGTGCACGAGGCGGAAGCCAGTGGCATTCACGCCCTGCACGACTTCGCCGCGCAGTTGAAAACCTACTCCCTGCGCCCGAACGGCGCCTGAGCACCGTTGATCGGCACGCCCCGCAACGGGGCGTGCACGCTGGAACTTCCCCCCTGAAAAACCACTCAAAGCCGGCACATCGCCCGCGTGGCGGGCCGGTCTTTGGCCGCACGCTTACCCGTCGAGAGCCGCTCCGTGCACATGGCCAAGAACATCCATTCAACGCTGCCCGGCAATTCAGCTCCCGAGGCAGCCCAAATACTGCTGGCCTTGCTGCATGCCCAAGGCGAAGTGGCTCGCCTGAGCGAACGTGAACAGCTCTACAGCTCGCTGCTCGACAGCGTCAACGCGGTGCTCTGGGCGTTCGACTGGGAAACACGCCAGGTGCTCTACGTCAGCCCCGCCTACGAACGCATCTTCGGCCGCCCCACGAGCCTGGTGTTGGCGGACTTCAACGAATGGCGCGACAGCATCTACCCCGATGACCTGGAATACGCCGAGCGCAGCCTGGCCCAGGTGCTGATCAAAGGCGCGGTTGAAGACCGCGAGTACCGCATTCTCAATGCAAACGGCCAGGTACGCTGGCTCAGTGACAAGTGCTACATCAACCAGCAGCAGGAAGGTGACCGGGTGATAATCGTCGGCATTGCCGAAGACATCACCGACAAGAAGCAGCTTGAGGGCGAGCTGCATCGCCTGGCCACCACGGACGTGCTGACCCAGAGCAGCAACCGCCGGCACTTTTTCGAATGTGCAGGCCAAGCCTTCGACAGCGCACGCGAAGACGGCACGCCACTGGCGTTCCTGCTACTGGACATCGATGACTTCAAGCAGATCAACGACAGCTACGGCCATCAGGAAGGCGACCAGGTATTGCAACGCATTGCCGACAGCGGCAAGGCAGTGCTGCGCCGCGGCGACCTTTTTGGGCGTATTGGTGGCGAGGAGTTTGCCGCAGTGTTCCCCGGCTGCAATGCGCAGGTCGCCGAGCAGATTGCCGAGCGCCTGCAGCGCGAGATTCAGCGGCTGAGTTTCAGCCATGGCGAGCAGGTGTATGGAGTGACGGTAAGCCAGGGGTTGACCGGGCTAACGGATGAGGATGACTCACTGGACAGCCTCTTCGCTCGGGCCGATGCAGCGATGTACCGGGCCAAACGGCAGGGCAAGAATCAGATCGTGCGGGGCTGAGCCAGTGGCTGCGCACGGCGGCCCCAAAACTCAGGTCGGCACCTTTTCTTCGGGAACAGGCGGCTCTTCATCTTGCGGTTTTACCTCAGGGTTCTGCACCTTGCGCAACCGGCTCAACTGCGCCAACCCAACCTTGAGCAAGCGCGCGGTCTTGTTGTCGGCCACCTTCTCCAACCCCTGACCCGCCGGCAGCCTTGCCAGTTGCCCTGCCAGGTTCATGGCCAGGATCTCCCGCGAATACACCCCACCGCCCAACTGATAGATTGCTGCGATCAGCTCACGCAGGCCCAGCGGCAAGCGCCAGCGGGTTCGCAGTGCCGAGCCGAATGCTGCACCGAAGTCGCGCAGTGACGCCTGCACCAAGCCATCATGCAGTTCACCACCTGCCAGCCGCCATTCCTGCAGGCAGCGCAACACCGCAAGGTCACCCAGGCAGTGCAACAGCCCGGCGCAATAACAAAGCTCTTCATCGAGCTCAAGCATGCGCGCCAGCGAACGAGCGTATTCGGCGGTATGCAGCGACAGGTTCCAGAAATGCGCCGCCTGCTGCGCCAGCAGCGGGTCGCTAAGGCGGGCGCTGCGCTTGAGGGCAAGGCCCAGAATCAGGTTCATGCTCTGCGTGCTGCCAAGCTTGTTCAGCGCCTGCAGCAGGGTCTGCACCGGTGCGTCGCGGTGCAGCGCAGCACTGTTGGCCGCAGCGATCAGTACGGCAGTAACCTGCGGGTCGTTGCGCACTTCCTCTTCGAGCACCTTGAGGTCCAGCCCCTGCGGGTTCAGCGCGCGCTTGATCGCCACCTGCACGTCGGCGAACAGCGGCCCGCCATCGGCGGTGGCGCGGCGCTGCTCAAGGAAGGCCGGCAGGCTCGCCCCTGGCTGCAACGGTGGCACCGGGCAGGCGATCTGCTCACCCACTTCAAGCAGCAGCTCTTCCAGGCGCTTGCGCAGGTTGCCCATGTTCAGTGGCTTGCTCAGGTAAGCCGTGGGGTGCAGCGGCAGCGCCTCCCGCACGCTGGCACTGTCACTGCGGTTGCTCATGAGAATGAACGGCAACCCCGGCCCCTTGGCGCGCACCTTGCGCAACAGGTCCAGGCCATCGACACCTGCCAGCTCACGGGCGGCGATGATCAGATCAGGCTTGCTGGCCAATGCCGTGAGCGCCTGTGAGCCATCGGCGCACACCTGCAGCCGGGCATCACAGCGCACGCTGAGCAGCATCTCACGCAGCATGTCGCGCACCCAGGGATCGCCCTCGGCAATCAATACGCAAGGTGGGGTGGGGTCTGCAGCGTTCATGGCCAACTCCTGAATATCCCTGACACGCAATCCGTTGCAGCTTCCAAAGCAAGTCCTGCCACAACCATAGCGCCAAGGGCCTTTAATAGGCACAAAAAAAACCCGCCTAAGCGGGTTTTTTCATGAAGCGTGTCACATCAGGCCAGTTCAGCGAAGCACTCTTCGATGATGGCCAGGCCCTTGTCGAGCAGCTCATCTTCGGCGGTCAGCGGAACCAGGATACGCAGAACGTTGCCGTAGGTACCGCAAGACAGCAGGATCAGACCCTTGTCACGGGCTTTGGCAACCACTTGGGCGACCGCAGCGGCGTTCGGAGTGTGGGTGCCTTTTTCGAAGACTTCCACAGCGATCATCGAGCCCAGACCACGGACGTCGCCAATGATCGGGTGCTTTTCCTGGATCTTGCGCAGGCCAGCGGTCAGGTGCTCACCTACTGCCTTGCTGCGGTCCAGCAGCTTCTCTTCTTCGAACACCTGGATGACGGCCAGAGCCGCGGCACAGGCGATCGGCGAACCGGCGTAAGTACCGCCCAGGCCGCCCGGAGCGATGGCGTCCATGATCTCGGCCTTGCCGCAAACACCGGCCAGCGGGAAGCCGCCAGCAATGGATTTGGCGAAGGTGGTCAGGTCCGGCGCGACGCCCATCTGTTCCATGGCGAAGAAGGTGCCGGTACGGCCAGCGCCAGTCTGTACTTCGTCGGCGATCAGCAGAATGCCGTGCTGGTCGCACAGGGCGCGCAGGCGCTTCATCAGCTCTTTAGGCGCTGGCAGGAAGCCGCCTTCGCCCTGTACCGGCTCGAGGATGATCGCGGCGATGTCGCGCGGCTCGGCGTCGTTCTTGAAGATACGCTCGACCGAAGCGATGGCGTCGTCAACGCTGACACCGTGCAGTTCGCTCGGGAACAGGGCGCGGAAGATACCGCCAGGCATCAGGCCCATGCCTGCGGAGTACGGCACAACCTTGCCGGTCAGGCCCAGGGTCATCATGGTGCGGCCGTGGTAGCCGCCGGTGAAGGCGATCACGCCAGCACGGCCAGTGGCGGCACGGGCGATTTTCACGGCGTTCTCAACGGCTTCGGAGCCGGTGGAAACCAGCAGGGTCTTCTTGTCAAAGTCACCTGGGACCAGCTTGTTGATCTTCTCGCACAGCTCTACGTAAGGCTCGTAAGCCAGTACCTGGAAGCAGGTGTGGCTGACTTTGGTCAGCTGCTCTTGAACAGCGGCAACCACTTTCGGGTGCAGGTGGCCGGTGTTCAGAACTGCGATGCCGCCGGCGAAGTCGATCAGTTCGCGGCCTTCAACGTCGATCACGGTCGAGTTCTTCGCGCTTTCGACGAAGATCGGGTGAATCTGGCCTACGCCACGTGGGACGGCGGCTACACGACGTTGCATCAAGGATTCGTTGGTCTTGCTCATAATGCCCTCATTTGCGCCGATCAGCGGCGCTTTTATTCGGGGGTGGCTGGGAGTGTTCGCGAACAGTATTCGTTGATCGACTGCCGTGAACGCCCTGGCCACCAGGTGCTGCGATGTCAAAAAAGCCAGCGAGACGTCGCTCTCGCGCCCCGCTGGCAGAGGTAAAGCCTTCAGCGCATCAGACGCTGATGCACAGGTACTTGATTTCGAGGTAGTCCTCGATGCCGTACTTGGAACCTTCACGGCCCAGGCCCGAAGCCTTGATACCGCCGAATGGCGCGACTTCGTTGGAGATCAGGCCGGTGTTGATACCCACCATGCCGTATTCCAGCGCCTCGGCAACACGGAACACACGGCTCATGTCGCGGGCATAGAAGTACGAGGCCAGGCCGAACTCGGTGTCGTTGGACATGGCGATGACTTCAGCCTCGTCCTTGAAGCGGAACAGCGGCGCCAGCGGGCCGAAGGTCTCTTCCTTGGCGACGGCAGCGGTCTTCGGCACGTCGACCAGGATGGTCGGCTCGAAGAAGTTGCCTTCGATCAGCTTGCCACCGGACAGCACCTTGGCGCCTTTGGAGACGGCGTCCTCGATGTGTTCCTGAACCTTGGCGACGGCCTTGCCGTCGATCAGCGGGCCAGTGGTGGTGCCGTCTTCCAGGCCGTTACCGATCTTCAGTTTGGCCACAGCAGCTTTGAGCTTCTCGGCGAAGGCATCGTAGACGCCGTCCTGCACATAGATACGGTTGGCGCAAACGCAGGTCTGGCCGTTGTTGCGGTACTTGGAGATGATCGCGCCTTCTACCGCCTTGTCCAGGTCGGCATCGTCGAACACGATGAACGGGGCGTTGCCACCCAGCTCCAGGGAAACCTTCTTGATGTCCTTGGCACATTCTTCCATCAACTGGCGACCGATTTCGGTCGAGCCGGTGAAGGACAGTTTGCGCACCAGGGAGTTGCCGGTCAGCTCGCCGCCAACTTCGCCAGCGCTGCCGGTCACCACGCTCAGCACGCCAGCCGGGATGCCGGCACGGGTAGCCAGCTCGACCAGGGCCAGGGCAGAGTACGGGGTTTGCGAAGCAGGCTTGAGCACCATGGTGCAGCCAGCGGCCAGGGCCGGGCCGGCTTTACGGGTGATCATCGCCGCCGGGAAGTTCCACGGGGTGATGGCCGCGGTAACGCCGATCGGCTGCTTGATGACGATCAGGCGCTTGTCAGGCTGGTGGCCCGGGATGGTATCACCGTAAACGCGCTTGGCTTCTTCGGCGAACCACTCGATGAACGAGGCTGCGTAGGCGATTTCGCCCTTGGCTTCGGCCAGTGGCTTGCCTTGTTCAGTGGTCATCAGGCGAGCCAGGTCGTCCTGGTTCTCGATCATCAGTTCGAACCAGCGACGCAGCTTGTTCGAGCGCTCTTTGGCGGTCAGTGCACGCCAGGCCGGCAGGGCCTTGTCGGCAGCTTCGATGGCGCGGCGGGTTTCCGCAGAGCCCATCTTCGGCACGGTACCGATGACTTCACCTGTGGCCGGGTTGGTCACATTGATGGTCTGGCCGCTGTCCGCATCCAGCCATTCACCGTTGATGAAGGCTTGCTGGCGGAACAACTGAGCGTCTTTGAGCTGCATGTCGGCTTCCCGAATTGTTGATTGTTGAAAAGCGCCCAAGGCAGGGCATCGAGCGTTTGAAATCTCAAACGAATGCTAAGCGGCTGCTGGGGTATAGGACAATAGGCTGTTCGAAAAAAAGAACGAATGGTTGCACAGCCTATCCGAAAGCTGCCGGCAGGAACCCCTACAGGGTAGACGAATGCGCGCAGGCAAATGTGAGGGGAGGACCAACCGACACCCCTCACCGTGAAACAGACTACTGCCAGCCCGGCAAGATCCCGAAACCTTTCGCATACGCTCGAACCAGCCCCACTGGCTAGCCTTCATGAGGAACTCATCACTTGGCACGGACGCCGCCATGCACAACCCCGACGATCGATCCCTCGACCTCAAGCGCGTGCTGGACACGCTGCAAGCCGACCAGCGCCTGAGCGCCAACGACGCCAGGCAGGTACTCGAACACGCCACCTCACAGCCACCTCGCCATCCGCTCGAAACCATAGCGGCCCTGGGCCTCGAAGACCGCCAGCACCCCGGCCAGCGCCTGCATCTGGACTGCCTGTGCCAATGGCTCGCCAGAAAAGTCGGCCAGCCTTACCAGCGCATCGACCCACTGCAACTCGACCTGTCGCAGGTCAACGGGCTGATATCGCCAGCATTCGCCCATCGCCACGGCATACTCATCCTGGCCAGCGACAGCCTGGGCATCACCGTGGCCAGTGCGCAGCCTTACCAGTGTGACTGGCAAACCGATCTGGCCCGCAGCCTGGGCAGGCCGATCCGCCGCGTGCTCGCCAGCCCCCTGCAGCTGCGCCAGGTGGGCCAGTCGCTGTTTCGACTCGCCCACTCGGTACAAGGTGCCCAGCATCAGCAGTCAGCAAGCCTCGGTGAGCTCGAGCAATTGCTGGAGCAGGACAAGCGCCAGGGCAACGCCACGGCAGACGACGCGCATATCGTGCACATCGTCGACTGGCTGCTGCAGTACGCTGTCGAACAGCGCGCCAGTGACATCCATCTTGAGCCACGCCGCGAGCAGGGCCGGTTGCGCTATCGCATAGACGGCCTCCTGCATACGGTCTACGCCTTCCCGGCCAGCGTGACCCTGGCCGTCGTCAGCCGCCTGAAGCACTTGGGCCGCATGGATGTCGCGGAAAAACGCCGGCCGCAGGATGGCCGTGTGAAGAGCAGCCTGCCAGGTGGCCGCGAAGTGGAATTGCGCCTGTCTACGCTGCCCACCCCCTTTGGCGAAAAGCTGGTACTGCGGTTGTTCGACCCACAACAGCTACAGGAAGACTTCGACCGCCTGGGCCTGGAAGGTGAACAATTGCAGCAGTGGCAGGCCCTGCTGCAGCGCCGTCATGGCATTCTTTTGGTCACCGGCCCTACCGGTTCAGGCAAGACCAGCACGCTGTACGCGAGCCTGAAGTGGCTGGCCACGCCCGAGGTCAACCTGTGCACCATCGAAGACCCGATCGAACGCCTGGAGCCGGCTTTCAATCAATTACAGGTGCAGCCGGCACTGGACCTCAGCTTCGCCAACGGCGTACGCGCGCTGCTGCGCCAAGACCCTGACATCATCATGATCGGCGAGATCCGCGATCGCGAGACGGCGCTGGTAGCCGTGCAAGCTGCCCTTACCGGGCACCTGGTGCTCTCGACCCTGCACACCAACGACAGCTGTGGCGCCATCACCCGCCTGCTGGAACTGGGCGTGCCCGATTACCTGATCAAGGCCTCCCTGAGCGGGGTGATGGCGCAGCGCCTGGTGCGCTTGCTGTGCCGTGACTGCCAGGGCTGCGCATCATCGGCCAGCGGCCAGCCTTGCCTGCTGTGCCGGGGCACCGGCTTTCATGGCCGAACGGGCGTGTTCGAGCTGCTGGTCCCAAGTGAAAGCCTGCGCGCCCGGATAGGCGCCGGGGCGGACCTTGCCAGCTTGCAGCGACAGGCATTGAGCGAAGGGTTGCTGGACCTGAAACGCTGCGGGGAGGCAAAGGTGGCCCGTGGGCTGACCTGCCAAGAGGAAGTGCTGCGGGTCTGCGCATAAGCAAAAAACCCTTGTTTTATGGGAACTTACACCCCTCAGGCTCAATCAAATCGGGCTCCATCAGCCCTCACCCTTCGAGGTGTTTCATCATGCGTCTCCCAACCGCCATCGCAGCCGCTGCCCTGCTTTCGCTGCCCATTGGCTCCGCCATGGCCGATACCTTCTGGCGCAACGTGATTTCTTCCGGCGCGACCACGGCATCGACTTACCTGACCTCCAGGGACCACAAGCTGGTCGTCGCGGCGCAGGATGACGCCGGCAGCTTCGTTGCCAGTGAAGGTGCTATTCGTGGGCCGTTCCTGGAGGCGGCAATGCGCCAGGTGCGGGCTGAGAACCCAGGCATGCAAGCCAGCGACATGGAACTGGCCAATGCCATCCTGGCCAGGAATGCGGTAGCCGAGTAAGCCCCCTGGGGCTGCTGTGCAGCCCCAACTTCAACTCAGCGATACGCCTCCACCGGTACGCACGCACAGAACAGGTTCCTGTCCCCATACACGTTGTCGACCCGGTTCACCGCCGGCCAGTACTTGTGCTGGCGCACGTGAGCGCTGGGGGCTACAGCCTGCTCAAGGCTGTAAGGCCGGCTCCACGGTGCCAGCACATCGGCCAGGGTATGTGGCGCATGTTTGAGCGGGTTGTCTTCCGCTGGCCAGTTACCCTGCTGCACCTCACCGATCTCCGCACGGATCGCCAGCATGGCCTCGACGAACCGGTCCAGCTCGGCTTTCGACTCGCTCTCTGTCGGTTCGACCATCAAGGTCCCGGGCACCGGGAATGACATGGTCGGGGCATGGAAGCCATAGTCCATCAGGCGCTTGGCCACATCCTCTTCAGTTATCCCGGTAATTGCCTTGAGCGGCCGCAGGTCAAGAATGCACTCGTGCGCCACCCGCTGGTTTCGGCCTCTGTACAGCACCGGGAAAGCCCCACCCAGCTGGCTGGCCAGGTAGTTGGCCGACAGGATGGCCACTTCGCTCGCATCGGCCAGTTGTGGCCCCATCATGGCGATGTACATCCAGCTGATCGGCAGGATGCTCGCACTGCCCCAAGGCGCGGCGCTGACCGCGCTGTTGTTCGGGTCCAGGCCCGGCACCGGCACCACCGGATGACTGGCGACGAACGGCTTGAGGTGTGCACGGATGCCAATCGGCCCCATGCCAGGGCCGCCGCCGCCGTGCGGGATGCAGAAGGTCTTGTGCAGGTTCATGTGCGAGACATCGGCGCCGATGTCAGCCGGCCGCGTGAGACCGACCTGGGCGTTGAGGTTGGCGCCGTCCATGTAGACCTGGCCGCCGTGCTGGTGCACCACCTCACATATTTCCCGGATGCCCTCCTCATACACACCATGTGTCGACGGGTAGGTAACCATGAGGCAGGACAGCCGCTCGCCTGCAGCCTTGGCCTTGGCTTTGAGGTCGTCGAGGTCAACGTTGCCGTCGTCATCGCAGTCGACGATCACCACTTCCATGCCAGCCATCTGCGCCGAAGCAGGGTTGGTGCCGTGGGCCGACGAAGGGATCAGGCACAGCGTGCGCTGGGCCTGATGACGGCTGCGGTGGTAACGGGTGATTGCCATCAGCCCGGCGTATTCGCCCTGGGCACCCGAGTTGGGTTGCATGCAGATCGCATCAAAACCGGTAATAGCGCACAGCCAGCGCTCCACCTCATCGATCATCGCTTTGTAGCCCGCAACCTGAGCATCGGGCGCAAAGGGATGAAGCAGAGCGAATCCGGGCCAGGTGATGGGGATCATTTCGCTGGTGGCGTTGAGCTTCATGGTGCAGGAACCCAGCGGGATCATCGATTGGTTCAGCGCCAGGTCCTTGTTTTCCAGCTGTTTGAGGTAGCGCAGCATCTGCGTTTCGCTGTGATGCAGGTTGAACACCGGGTGGGAGAGGAACGGCGTGCGCCGTTCCAGGGCGGCCGGAATACCCCCTGTCAGAACCTGCTGGTCAAGCGCGGTGACCTCAAGGCCGTGATCCACGCCAAGAAAAATGTCGAACAGCCGAAGCACGGTTTCTTCGCTGCACGTTTCGTCCAGGCTCACACCCAGATGGCCGCGGCCCAGAATGCGCAAGTTGATGCACGCCGCTTGCGCACTTTCGATGATGGCCGCCTGGGCACCGCCGACATCCAGGGTAAGGGTGTCGAAGAAATGCGGGTTAAGGCGTTTGATGCCCTTGGCCTCAAGGCCCGCGGCGAGCACGACGGTCAGCCGGTGCACGCGCTGTGCAATGCGCTGCAAGCCTTCAGGGCCGTGGTACACCGCATAGAAGCCGGCGATGTTGGCCAGCAGTACCTGGGCGGTGCAGATGTTGGAGTTGGCTTTTTCGCGGCGGATGTGTTGCTCGCGGGTCTGCAGGGCCATTCGCAGTGCGGTGTTGCCACGGGCATCACGCGACACACCGATGATGCGCCCCGGCATCGCCCGCTTGTAGTCGTCGCGGCAGGCGAAATAGGCCGCATGCGGGCCGCCATAGCCCATCGGCACGCCAAAGCGCTGGGTCGAGCCAAGCACCACGTCTGCGCCAAGTTCGCCCGGCGGCGTGAGTAGCACCAGGCTCAACAGGTCTGCCGCCACGCATGCCAAGGCATGCTGGCCGTGCAACTGGTCAATCAGCGGGCGCAGGTCACGCACGTCCCCATGGGTATCCGGGTACTGCAGCAGAGCGCCGAATACCTGGTGCTGGGCAAGGTTATCCACAGCGTCGACGATCAGTTCGAAACCAAAACCTTCAGCCCGGGTTCGCAACACGGACAGTGTCTGCGGGTGACAGTGTTCATCGGCAAAGAAGGCATTGCTCTTGTTGCGCGCCACGCGTTTGGCCAAGGCCATGGCTTCGGCTGCGGCGGTGGCTTCATCGAGCAGTGAGGCATTGGCCAGGGCCAGGCCGCTCAGGTCGATGACCATTTGCTGAAAGTTGAGCAGCGCTTCCAGCCGGCCTTGGGCGATTTCTGGCTGGTAAGGCGTATAGGCGGTGTACCAGCCGGGGTTCTCCAGCACGTTGCGCAGGATGACGGTTGGCGTGACGGTGCCGTGGTAACCCATGCCGATCAGGCTGGTCCACACCTGGTTCTGCTCGGCATAACCGGCGAGCTTGGCCAAGGCAGCCTGTTCATCCAGGGCGGGGGGCAGGTCGAGGGCGCGGTTGAAGCGGATATCCGGCGGGACGGTCTGTTCGATCAGCTCGCTGCGGCTACTCAAGCCCAGGGCGTTGAGCATGGCCTGCTGCTCGGAGGCATCTGGCCCCAGGTGGCGACGCAGGAATGGGTTGAGCTCTTGCAGTTGATGCAGGGATGGCGACTGGGACATGACGACGCTCTCTTCCTAGACCAGGCCTCGTGGAGACTTATAAGTCTAGGAAGGATTGCCGATACTGCGGGAAAACTTGCTTCGCCAGTACCGGCCTCATCGCCGGCAAGCCGGCGATGAGGCCAGAAGGCTCACTCGCCGATAGCGGCTTTGTAACCGGCAGCGTCCAGCAGCTTGTCCAGTTCGGCCTTGTCGCTTGGCTTGAGCTTGAAGATCCAGGCGCCGTAAGGCTCTTCGTTAAGCAGCTCCGGGCTGTCGGCCAGGTCTTCGTTGACCGCAATCACTTCGCCACCCACCGGGGCATAGATATCCGAAGCGGCCTTGACCGACTCGACCACGCCAGCAGCATCGCCGGCAGCGAATACTTTGCCAACCTCTGCCAGTTCCACGAACACCACATCACCCAGGGCCTCTTGAGCGTGGTCGCTGATGCCCACGGTCACAGTACCGTCGGCTTCCAGGCGCGCCCACTCGTGGCTTTCGGCAAAACGCAGATCGGCGGGGATATTGCTCATGTCTTGTATTCCTCGATTGGGTCAGCGGTCGGCCCGCCGTTGATTGTTCAGATCAGAATCTTGCCGTGACGCACGAAGGTCGGTTTGACCACCCGCACCGGGTACCACTTGCCGCGAATCTCGACCTCGGCACGATCGCCGGTGGCCATGGGCACGCGCGCCAGGGCAATGGATTTGCTCAGCGTAGGAGAGAAACTACCACTGGTGATCTCCCCTTCGCCAATGCCGGCAACGCGAACCACCTGATGGGCGCGCAAAACACCGCGTTCCTCCAGCACCAGGCCGACCAGCTTGTCCTGCACGCCGCGCTCGATTTCCGCCAGCAGGCCAGCGCGGCCGATGAAATCACGCTCGGCCGGCTCCCAGGCAATGCTCCAGCCCAGGTTGGAGGTAAGCGGGGTGTGGTCTTCGTCGATATCCTGGCCGTACAGGTTCATGCCGGCCTCCAGGCGCAAGGTATCGCGGGCGCCAAGGCCACTGGGGGCGATGCCAGCGCCGACCAGGTCGTTGAAGAAGGCCACGGCCTCATGGCCCGGCAGGATGATTTCCAACCCGTCCTCACCGGTGTAACCGGTGCGGGCAATGAACCAGTCGCCCTCGCCAAGCCCTTCGAACGGGCGCAGCTCACGGATAAGCGCAGCGCGCGAAGCGCTGAGCAAGGCTGCGACTTTCTCGCGGGCCTGGGGGCCCTGGATGGCGAGAATGGCCAGGTCGGGGCGCACCTTGAAACCGACCGAGAAGCCGGTACTGTGGGCCTCCAGCCACGCCAGTACATTGGCGCGGGTAGCGGCATTGGTGATCAGCCGGTAGCCATTTTCCGTGCGGTAGACGATCAGGTCATCGATAATTGCGCCCTGTTCGTTGAGCAACGGGCTGTACAGCGCCTTGCCGACACCCCCAAGGCGGGCAACGTCGTTGGCCAGCAAGCGCTGCAGCCAGACGGTGGCATCGGTGCCATCGATGTCGATCACGGTCATGTGGGAAACATCGAACACCCCACAGTCACTGCGCACCTGATGGTGCTCTTCAACTTGCGAGCCGTAGTGCAGCGGCATGTCCCAGCCACCGAAATCGACTGTCTTGGCGCCTAGCGCCAGGTGCAAGTCGTACAAAAGCGTGCGCTGTCCCATGGGTTTCTCCTTCCGGGCGTGGCGAAGCGGCGGCGGTCGATGACGTTTGGTTGTCAGCTCTTCTTGTAGGACCCGTCGCGCGAATGCCGCGCATTGTAGCCGCAAGGGCGCGGGCTGGCACCCTCAGTGACTGTGACCGGGGCGCCTGGCTGAACGACGAATCAGGCCGATGACCGGCAGCAGGCCAACCAGCACCAAGGTCAAGGCGGGCAGTGAGGCACGCGCCCACTCGCCTTCACTGGTCATCTCGAACACCCGTACGGCGAGGGTATCCCAGCCGAAGGGCCGCATCAGCAAGGTCGCGGGCATTTCCTTGAGCACATCGACGAAGACCAGCAGTGCGGCGCTGAGGGCACCGGGGACCAGCAGCGGCATATACACTTTGAAAAACAATCTCGCCCCTCCGACACCCAGGCTCCGTGAAACCTCGGGCAACGACGGGCGGATGCGCTCCAGGCTGCCTTCCAGTGGCCCATAGGCCACGGCGATGAAACGTACCAGATAGGCCACCAGCAATGCCGCCAGGCTGCCCAGCAGCAATGGCTTGCCTGCCCCACCCAGCCAGCTCGACAGAGGGATCACCAGGTGGTTGTCCAGGTAACTGAAGGCCAGCATGATCGACACCGCCAGCACCGAGCCGGGCAAGGCGTAGCCCAGGTTGGCCAGGCCGACCCCGGCACGGATGCCGCCGGTCGGCGCCTGACGCCGGGCAAATGCCAGCAGCAGTGCGACGCTCACCGTGATCAAGGCTGCCAGGGCGCCCAGGTACAAGGTGTGCAGCACCAGGCCAACATAGCGCTCGTCCAGGTCATGCCGCCCACGCTGCCAGAACCATACCAGCAACTGCAGCAGCGGGATGACGAAGGCACAGGCAAATACCAGCAGGCACCAGCCACTGGCCAGCAGTGCCTTCAGACCGCGCAGGTGATAGAGGGCCTGACCCCGCGGGCGTTCGTTTGAGCTGCGCGAGGCGCCACGGGCGCGGCGCTCGCCATAAAGCACCAGCATTACCGCCAGCAATAGCAGGCTGGCCAGCTGAGCCGCGCTGGACAGGCTGAAGAAGCCGTACCAGGTCTTGTAAATGGCGGTGGTGAACGTGTCGAAATTGAACACAGCCACCGCACCGAAATCTGCCAAGGTCTCCATCAGGGCCAGCGCTATGCCTGCGCCGATGGCCGGCCGCGCCATGGGCAGGGCAACCCGCCAGAAAGCTTGCAGCGGCGAAAGGCCCAACACCCGCGCCGCTTCCATCAGCCCCTTGCCTTGAGCCAGGAATGCCGTGCGCGCGAGCAGGTAGACATAGGGGTAGAACACCAGCACCAGCACCACAATCACCCCGCCGGTGGAGCGCACCCGCGGCAGGCGCATGGGCCCGAACACTTCACGCAAGGCGCTTTGCACCGGGCCGGCGAAATCCAGCAGGCCGACGAAGACGAACGCCAGGACATAGGCGGGGATGGCAAACGGCAGCATCAGTGCCCAGTCCAGCCAGCGCCTGCCGGGGAACTCGCAAAGGCTGGTGAGCCAGGCCAGGCTCACGCCGAGCACGGTGACGCCTACGCCTACACCCGCCACCAAGGTGAATGTGTTGCCGAGCAGGCGGCTCATCTGGGTGTCGAGCAAGTGCGACCAGATCTGCACGTCGATCGACTGCCAGGACAGCAGCAGGACGCTCAAGGGCAAGAGCACGAGGGCGGCGGTCAGGATGACCGGGAGGTACCAGCGGCGTTGGGGAGCGTGGGGCAAGGCAACTGTCTCTGTGGCAGATGGCAACCGCTGAGCGGGCTTGCCACGCGAAGGGGCCCTTGTGGGCCCCTGCAGGATAAAGCCTGGGGCTTAGTTCCAGCCAGCCCGATCCATCAAGCGAATGGCCTCGGCCTGGCGTTTGCCTGCCACCTCGACCGGGATGCTGTCAGCCTTGAAGCTGCCCCATGCCGCGACCTCGTCCGATGGCTTGACCTTCGGGTTGGCCGGGAACTCTTGGTTGATGTCGGCGAACAGCTTCTGCGCCTGCTCACCGGTCATCCACTCCACCAGCTTCTTGGCCGCCTCCGGATGCGGTGCGTGCTTGGTCAGGCCGATGCCGGACAGGTTGACGTGCACGCCTCGGTCGCCCTGGTTAGGCCAGAAGATCTTCACCGGCAAGTTCGGGTTCTGCTTGTGCAGGCGGCCGTAGTAGTAAGTGTTCACCACCCCCACATCGCACTGGCCGGCCTCGATGGCCTGGATTACCGAGTTGTCATCGGAGAACACGTCGGTAGACAGGTTGTTGACCCAGCCTTTGACGATCTGTTCGGTCTTGGCCTCGCCATGGTTCTCGATCAGCGTGGCGGTCAGCGACTGGTTGTAGACCTTCTTTGCCGTGCGCAGGCAAAGACGCCCTTCCCACTGCTTGTCGGCCAGTGCTTCGTAGGTGCTCAGCTCTGCGGGTTTGACCCGCTCGGTGGAGTAGATGATGGTCCGCGCGCGCAGGCTCAGGCCAGTCCAGTCATGGGACGAGGCGCGGTATTGAGCGGGGATGTTCTGGTCGATGATGGCCGACTTGATAGGCTGCAGGATGCCCATCTGCTCGGCCTGCCACAGGTTACCGGCATCGACGGTCAGCAGCAGGTCGGCCACCCCGTTCTCGCCCTCGGCCTTGATGCGCTGCATCAGCGGGGCTTCCTTGTCGGTGATGAACTTGATCTTGACGCCGGTCTCGGCGGTGTAGGCGTCGAACACCGGCTTGATCAGCTCGTCGATGCGCGAGGAGTACACCACTACTTCGTCCGCCGCCTGGGCGATGCCACCGAACAGCGTCAGGGCCAGGGCGGCCAGTAGGGGCTTGCGTGGCAACATGGGATGCACTCCTCGAATCGTATGAGAGGCGCAAATGGTAGTGAATCCCATTTTGCGGCTCACCTACCCAGCCGTTACCAGATGTTGCAAGAGCACGCGAACGCCTGCAGGAGCGGCCTCGTGTCGCGAAAGGGCCGCAAAGCGGCCCCACAATCTCAAGGTCTGGCCAATTCCGGCAAGTCCCCGGAAAGCCCCAACGCCTGGCGCACGAACAGCGCCTTGGCCTCCGGCATCTGCTGCACCAGCTTCAGACCGCTGTTACGCAACCAGCGCAACGGCAGCGGGTTGGCCTGGAACAGCCGCTCGAAGCCCTCCATCGCCGCCATCAATGCCAGGTTGTGCGGCATGCGTCGGCGCTCATAGCGGCTGAGCACTTTCACATCCGCCAGCCGTTCACCCCGCTCGCAGGCGTTCACCAGCACTTCAGCCAGCACCGCTGCATCGAGAAAGCCCAGGTTCACGCCCTGCCCCGCCAACGGATGAATGGTGTGCGCGGCATCGCCGATCAATGCCAGCCCCTCGTCCACGTACCGCTTGGCGTGGCGCTGGCGCAACGGTACGCAGACCCGAGGGTCGGCATGCTGCACTTGGCCCAGGCGCCCCTCGAATCCACGCTCCAGGGCCTTGAGGAAAGCTTGATCATCCAGCGCCATGAGCTGCTCGGCCTGCTCCGGCGTGGTCGACCACACGATCGAGCACCAGCCCTGCTGGCCGTCTCGCGACAAGGGCAGGAAGGCCAGCGGCCCTTCGTCGGTGAAGCGCTGCCAGGCGGTAGCCTGGTGTGCAGCACTGCAGCGCACACTGGTGACGATAGCGTGGTGCAGGTAATCCCACTCACGGGTCTGGCAGCCGGCCAGGCGCCGCACCGCCGAATTGGCACCGTCGGCAGCCACCACCAGCGGTGCCCGCAGGCGGCGGCCATCGGCCAGGGTCAGCAGCCACTCATCGCCAGAGCGGCGCATCTGCTCCAGGCGGGCGTTGGGCAGCAGGCCGATATCGCTGTCATGCAGGCGCTCCAGCAGGCCATCCTGCACTACCCGGTTTTCGACGATATGGCCAAGCACCTGCGCGTGCACGCTGGCGGCGGAAAAGTGAATCTGCCCAGTGCCGCTGCCGTCCCAGACATGCATGTCCGAGTAGGGCGAAACACGCCGTTTGGCGATTTCTTCCCAGGCACCCAAACGCTCGAGGATGCGCTGGCTGGCCGCCGAGAGGGCGCTGACCCGCGCCTCGAACGGCGCATCGCCGTCAAACGGCTTCACCGTCAGCGAACCACCGTCGAGCAGGAGTATCTCCAGGCCACTGTGGCGCAACGCCAAGGCCAAGGCGCTGCCGACCATACCGGCACCGACAATCAACAGATCTGCGCGCATTTCCATGCCT
>NZ_MOMO01000135.1:0-10362 GCF_009933855.1 Pseudomonas sp. SG-MS2
CCCAGGCGCTGCGCGCGCCCCTCCCCGCGCAGCCCCACCGCCACCCAACCTGCCGCGCAGCAGGCACGGCGCACCACCACCGGCTGCCCGGCCGCCAGTACCTGCGTGGCCCAGGCAGGGGCATCGACAGGCAGCGCGGCCGGGGTCATCCCCCAGAGCAGGTCATGTGGCTGCGGCGCGCTCATCTCAGGCCTCCTGCCACTGGCTGCGCAAGCGTGCACGCACTTCGCGGGACGCACTGCGGTGCTCGCCGGCCAACCGTGACGTCAGGTCGGTCGTGTTGCCGATATCGCGCAGCGCTTCGGCCAGGCACGCACGCACCTGGGCCAGATCGCTTGCGCTCGGGGTATCCGCGTTGTCCACACTCAGGCGCCGCCACAAAAGGCCCAGCGAGGCATAGCTGGCCAGGTCGTAGGCCATCGGCGGCACCTCGGCGGCCAAGGTTTCCAATTCTTCGACGCTGCGCAAGGTGATCCGCGCCGCCGCCGCCTTGCCCATCGCGTGCACCATCACCCCGCTGTCATCCAGTGCAATCAGCCGCTGGGCCTGGTAGCCGTGGGCCAGAAACGCACCGGACATGGCCTTGCCCACCAGCAGGCCGATGACCGGGTGCCCGGCCAGGCGTGCCTGGGCATAGGCCTGCACCGCAGCGGCCAGCGCCTGGTGGATGCCCAAGGCTTCCTCGCGGCGGCCATAGGCCTGGCTGGGCACATCGATGACCGCGACGATGGCGCGCTTCTCGCCATCGCGGTCCAGCTCAATCGCCTCGCTCACCGCCTTGGCCAAGGCCCAGCCTTCGAGCAGGCCGACTTCACCGTTGCGCGCCCGGGGGAACGGGTTGTGCGCATCCGGCACCACGGCAATGAAGCGCGCCGTGCGGTTGTCCAGCTCGCCGTCGATGACCCGCAGCGAGGCGGGATATCCTGGCAGTGCTTCGCTGCCGGCCAGGCCTGGCAGCCAGTTCAGGGCACGGTTCATGGGGCATCTCCTTGGTAAAGGGCGCGTACGGCGGCGGCGTCCAGTTGCGGGCAGTCATTGCCCAGGCTGGCAAGCCGCTCGAGGTACCAGGCGTGGCGGCCTGCACGGTTGGCGCTGGGTACGTCGAGCAACTGCAGCAGCTGCTGGCGAATGCTGTCGACGTCATCGGCCACATAACCATCCACCAGGCCGCTGGCATATCGTTGCTCGCCACCGGTCAGGCTCCAGATGAAGGGGCGGTCCTTGGCGTCGTACTCGGCGATGCCAGCTTCCTGCTCGATCACCTGCGGGCCGTTGAGGCCCAGGCGCGCCTCACGGGTCACCAGCAGGTGGCTGCACAGCCCCGCTGCGATGGACATGCCGCCAAAGCAGCCCACCGAGCCTGCGACCAGCCCGACCACCGGCTGATGGCGGCGCAGCTCGACGATGGCCGCCTGGATCTCGGCAATCGCCGCAAGGCCCAGGTTGGCCTCCTGCAGGCGCACCCCGCCGGTCTCCAGCAGCAGCACGGCGCAGGTCGGGATGCCGTTGCGGTTGTCTTCTATGGCCAGCTCCAGCGCACCGGCAATCTTGGCCCCGCCCACTTCGCCCATGCTGCCGCCCTGGAACGCGCCTTCGATGGCGGCGATGACCGTGTTGCGGCCACCGAGCAAGCCCTTGGCGATGACCACGCCGTCGTCGGCCTGGGGCACGATGCCCTGGCGCGGCAACCACGGCGACATCAGCCGCTCGAACGGGCCTAGCAGCTCGCGAAAACTGCCCGGGTCGAGCAAGGTGCGGGCACGCTGGCGCGCTCCCAGTTCGACGAAGCTGCGGCTCTGCAGCAAGCGTTCGGTGTCAGTCATGGGCGATCTCCTCGAAACCTTGCTCAAGGCGCAGGCGTACCACGCCAGGCGTGGCGCCGAAATCATGGATGTCGATGTTCACCGCCGGCCACGTGCGCCCTTGGAACAGGCGCTGGAACAGTTGCTCCCAGCGGGCGCCGCTGCCGTTGACCGAGGTCACCACCTGGATGTTCAGGCTGCCGGCCGTGCCGGGCTCCATCAGGACTTCCAGGTCGCCCGAGCTGACGCAACCCACCAGGGTGCGGCCACGGCCAGGCTCGGCGGCAGGGAATTGAAAGGTCAGGGTTTCCATGTCACAGGCTCCCGGCTTTGTCGAGGAACAGGCAGGCGGCCAGCAGGTCGGCGGCACCGCCCGGTGAGGCGTTCAGTTGCAACAGTTGGGTGTCCAGCAGGCGCAAGTGGCGGCGGCCGTCGAGGGTGGCACTGCCACCGGCTGCGAGCACATGGCGGGCGCCCTGTTGCAGCGTTTGCAGGCCCTCGGGGCCGGCGCGCCAGAGCACGCAGGTGTCACTCAGCGCGGCCATGATCGCCAGCAAGGCATCGAGGCGTGCGTGGTTTTCGCTGACACCGTTGGCGCGGCTGCGGCGCAGTTGCGGCAGGCCGTGTTCGATCACGGCAGGAAAGCCCTGTTGCGCCTGTTCGCGGGCACCGCCGGCGCCGTAACGGTGGCGCACCTGGGTGCCGTGGCTGTCGTGGGCGGTGGCGGCCGGGTCATCGATCAGGGCGATGCGCCCGGCACGGGCTGCGACGGTACTCGCGTCAGCCTGGGCATCCAGGGCCCGGGCGGCCACCAGCAAGCCAAGGGCCCATATCGCGCCGCGGTGGGTGTTGACTCCGGCGGTGGTGGCCAGCATCGCAGCCTCCCCTTCACGGCCGATACGGCCCAGCTCGATGCGCAGCGCCAGGCCAACCTCGCCATGGGCCTGGGCGGCGTCGGCCATTTGCCGAAAGAAAGGCCAAAGGGCAAGCGCCGAGGCATGCATAAGGGCCAGCGTCATGTCGCTGTGCGCGCCGCTGCTGCGCCGGTCCACCAGGCCGGGCTTGGGTGACAGGTCGGCCTCGTCCAACAGGGCTTCCACGGCCAGGTCGGCCAGCCGGTCGGCAAGGGGAATGGCGTTTTCAGGTGCCGGCCTGATCGCCGGCAAGCCTGCCCCCACAGGGATCGGGCAGTTTTCAAGCGGGCGGCCGGCCCGGTGAAGGGGACCATAGGGTTGCAGATCGAATAGTTGCATCACCAGCTCCTGAACCGTGCGGGCGGGTTGTACAGGCCACCGGACCACTCCACCAGGTCGGCGATGCTGCGCGCAGCGAGCAGTTCACGGCTGGCATCGGTACGGCGGATGCCCAGGTCTTCGGGCAAGGCCACCAGGCCTTGCTGGCGCAGGCGCAGGGTGTCCTTGGGGTCATGGCGCAAGCCGATGGCGGTGACCCCGGCCACGGCGGCGATCATCTGCTGGCGCTCTTGTAGGCTGCGGGCCTTGTACAGGTACGCGATACCCTCTTCGGTCAGCAGGTGGGTGACGTCATCGCCGTAGATCATCACCGGTGCCAGCGGCATGCCGGCCTTCTTCGCCACGTCCACGGCGTCCAGGGTTTCGACGAAGGTCGGTTTGCCGCCTTCCTGGTAGGTTTCGACCATCTGCACCACCAGCTTGCGGCCGCGTTCGAGCAAGGTGTCGGGCACCGTCATGTCGAGCCAGGCCGGGGTGGCGTGGCGCCTGCCGCGGGGGTCGTGGCCCATGTTGGGTGCGCCGCCGAAGCCGGCCAGGCGGCCGCGGGTGACGGTCGAGGAATGGCCATCACCATCGACCTGCAAGGTGGCGCCGATGAACAAGTCGACCGCGTACTGCCCGGCCAGCTGGCACATCATGCGGTTGGAGCGCAGCGAGCCGTCGCGGCCGGTGAAAAACACGTCCGGGCGTTGCGCGATGTAGTCTTCCATGCCCAGTTCGGTGCCGAAGCAATGCACGCTTTCGACCCAGCCGGTCTCGATGGCCGGGATCAGCGTGGGGTGCGGGTTGAGCGTCCAGTTGCGGCAGATCTTGCCCTTCAGGCCCAGCGACTCGCCGTAGGTCGGCAAGATCAGCTCGATGGCGGCCGTGTTGAAACCAATGCCGTGGTTGAGCGACTGCACGTTGTGTTTTTCGTAGATGCCGCGGATGGCCATCATCGCCATCAGCACGTGCACAGGCTTGATGTGCCGTGGGTCGCGGGTGAACAGTGGCTCGATGTAGAACGGCTGGTCAGCGACTACCACGAAGTCCACCCAGGAAGCCGGAATGTCCACGCGCGGCAGGTCGTCGACGCGGTCGACCAGCTGGTTGACCTGGGCGATCACCAGGCCATCGCTGAAGGCGGCCGGCTCCACCAGTGCCGGCGTGTCCTCGGTACTGGGGCCGGTGTACAGGTTGCCGTCACGGTCGGCCATGAACCCGGCGACCAGGGTTACATTGGGGATCAGGTCGACCAGCAGGCGCGAATACAACTCGATGTAGGTATGAATGGCGCCGACTTCGAGCAGGCCGTCTTCCAGCAACTGGCCGATGCGCAGGCTCTGCGGGCCGGCGAAAGAAAAGTCGAGCTTGCGGGCGATACCCCGTTCGAACAGGTCCAGATGCTCGGCACGGCTGACGCTGGGCATGATCATGTGCAGGTCGTGCAGGCGCTCGGGGTCGGCCTTGGCCAGCGAACGGGAGAGGAAGTCAGCCTGCTTCTGGTTGTTGCCTTCGAGCACCACCCGGTCCCCTGGGGCGATCAACAGCTCCAGTGCCTCGACGATGCGCTCGGTTGGCAGCACCACACCGTCGGCCAGGTGACGGACCCGCTCCAGACGGCGCTGCTTCTCGGCGCGCCGCCTGGACCATTGCGGCGGTGGATTCTTCGTTATGGTCATGGGTGACTCCACGGGTTCGCTGTCGTGGGGGCACAGTAGGACGCGGGGGTTGGGTGATCAATCAAGCTGGGGGCGTGATCGTTACGGTCAGGGTAATGGTTGCAAGGGGGTTGCCTGCAATGTACGACCCTGAAAAACTCAAAGCCGTAGCCATGGCAAAAACGCACGCCTCACCTGCAGATATATCCATTGTGCAGGGCAATTTTGCATGACAGGATCCACCGATCCTCCAGCGCACTCCAGACTTCACTTGGAAAATCAATAACAAAGCAGGGAGAACGCGATGACCGCGCACGCTCATACCTCGGCGACGGCCCATGTACTGGCCGAGGTCCGCAACCAGATTGGCCACCTCACCCTCAACCGCCCCAGTGGCCTCAACGCCCTGACCCTCGACATGGTGCGCAGCCTGCGCCAGCACCTGGACCACTGGGCCGATGACCCGCAGGTGCAAGCGGTGGTGCTGCGCGGCGAAGGCCCCAAAGGCTTTTGCGCCGGCGGCGACATCCGCTCGCTGCATGACAGCTACAAGGCTGGCGACACGCTGCACGAAGACTTCTTCGTCGAGGAATACGCCCTTGACCTGGTGATCCACCGCTACCGCAAACCGGTGCTGGTGCTGATGGACGGCTTCACCCTGGGTGGCGGCATGGGCCTGGCACAGGGCTGCGACCTGCGTATCGTCACCGAGCGCAGCCGGCTGGGGATGCCCGAAGTCGGCATCGGCTATTTCCCCGACGTTGGCGGCAGCTACTTCCTCTCGCGCATCCCCGGGGAGCTGGGCACCTACCTGGGCGTCAGTGGCGCGCAGATCCAGGCGGCCGACGCGCTGTATTGCGGGCTGGCCGACTGGTACCTGCCAAGCGAAAAACTCGCGGAACTGGATGAAGGCCTCGACCAACTGGACTTCGGCGCCCATCCGCTCAAGGCGTTGCAAAACCTGCTCGCGAAGCTGGGCAGCCAGGTGCTGGACGACGCGCCGCTGGAAAAACTGCGCCCGGTCATCGACCACTTCTTCGCCCTGCCTGATATGGCAGCAATCATCGAGCAACTGCGGGCAGTCAGCATCGGCGACAGCCACCAGTGGGCGCTGGCCACCGCCGACCAGCTGGAAAGCCGCTCGCCACTCGCCATGGCGGTTACCCTGGAGATGTTGCGCCGCGGCCGTTACCTGCCGCTGGAAGCGTGCTTCGCCATGGAGCTGCACCTTGACCGCCAGTGGTTCCAGCACGGCGACATCATCGAAGGTGTGCGCGCCCTGATCATCGACAAGGACAAGCAGCCACGCTGGAACCCGCCGACCTTGGCGGGCCTGCAACGCCAGCGCGTCGACCAATTCTTCGAAGGCCTGTGAGCCGGGGAGTACACAGATGCAAGACCTGGAACTGAGCGAAGAGCAGATCATGATCCGCGACATGGCCCGGGACTTCGCCCGCGGCGAAATCGCCCCGCATGCCCAGGCCTGGGAAAAAGCCGGCTGGATCGATGACGGCGTGGTGCGCAAGATGGGTGAGCTGGGCCTCTTGGGCATGGTGGTGCCGGAAGACTTCGGCGGCAGCTACACCGACTACGTGGCCTATGCCCTGGCCGTCGAGGAAATCTCCGCAGGCTGTGGCGCCACCGGTGCGATGATGAGCATCCACAATTCGGTGGGCTGCGGCCCGCTGCTGGCCTATGGCACGCCCGAGCAGCAGCAGGCATGGCTACCGCGCCTGGCCAGCGGCGAGGTGATCGGCTGCTTCTGCCTGACCGAGCCACAGGCCGGTTCCGAAGCGCACAACCTGCGCACCCGCGCCGAGTTGATCGACGGCCAATGGGTGATCAATGGCGCCAAGCAGTTCGTCAGCAACGCCCGCCGCGCGGGCCTGGCGATCGTCTTTGCCGTGACCGACCCAGAGCTGGGCAAGAAAGGCCTCTCCGCATTCCTGGTACCCACCGACAACCCGGGGTTCAAGGTCGATCGCAGCGAGCACAAGATGGGGATCCGCGCATCCGACACCTGCGCCGTCACCTTCGACAATTGCCGCATCCCCGCCGCCAACCTGTTGGGCGAGCGTGGCAAGGGCCTGGCCATTGCCTTGTCCAACCTCGAAGGCGGGCGTATCGGCATCGCGGCCCAGGCCCTGGGCATCGCCCGTGCCGCGTTCGAGGCTGCGCTGGTCTATTCCCGCGACCGGGTGCAGTTCGGCAAGCCGATCAACGAGCACCAGAGCATCGCCAACCTGCTGGCCGACATGCAGGTGCAGGTCAATGCCGCACGGCTGCTGATCCTGCATGCCGCACGTCTGCGCAGCGCAGGCAGACCCTGCCTGTCGGAGGCGTCACAGGCCAAGCTGTTCGCATCGGAGATGGCCGAGCGGGTGTGCTCGATGGCGATCCAGGTGCATGGCGGCTATGGCTACCTGGAAGATTACCCGGTCGAGCGCTATTACCGTGACGCACGCATCACGCAGATCTATGAAGGGTCGAGCGAGATCCAGCGGATGTTGATTGCCAGGGAGTTGAAGCACTATCCGTTGTGATGTTCCTCGCTGGGGCCCACAGGTAAAGCCCTGCCCGCCAGGCTGGCAGGGCTCCTGTGGGAGCAACTGGCTTGCCAGCGATTGTGCCCGTCAAGTCAGCGCCGTTGCTTGAAGGTCTGCGAAGGCAGCTGCCCAAAACGCTCGCGGTAGGTCTCGGAAAACCGCCCCAGGTGCAGGAAGCCGTAATCCATCGCCAGTTCCGTCACACTGCGCACCGCGCAACTGCCATCGCTCAGGCACGCATGCACCCGCTCCAGTTTGCGTTGGCGTACGTACTGCTTGGGCGTGGTGCCCAGGTGGCGATCGAACAACGCATACAATGAACGCACACTCATGCAGGCCTGTTCGGCCAGCGTCTCGGCTGCCAGCTCCAGTTTGAGGTTGCGGTCGATGTAGTCCAGGATCCGCTCCAGGCTGGCCCCCGGCGTAGCCAGGCTTTCCCGGCGGATGTTGGTGCTCATCAGCGTCAACAGCTTGCTGGCGACTATCTGGCTGTAGTGCCCCTGCACCCGCGGCAGCGAATCACTCACCTCGGCCTCATGGCAGACCATGGCCAGCAGGTTGACGAAACCGTCCAGCTCTTCGAGCCGGTAGTGGTTGCGCAAAAAACGTACCCCTCCCTCAGGCCGTTGCCAGCGCTGCTCCTCGCAGATCGAGTCGAGCATGTGCGTCGGCACCTTGAGGATGAACTTCTCGCAGTCTTCGGAATAGGTAAGGTCCACCGGGTCGTCGGGGTTGATCAGCAGCAGCTCGCCCGGCACCAGGTGGTGCTCGCGCTGATGCCCGCGCCACAGGCAATTGCCGTTAAGCAGCACCTGCAAGTGATAGATGGTTTCCAGGGCTGGTGAGGTGACCCGCACGCTGCCACCGTAGCTGATGCGGCACAGGTCGAGCTCGGCGAACTTGCGGTGGCTGAGGCTGGCCTGCGGATGCGTGGTGCGCGACAGGCCAATGCAGTGCTGGCCCACATGACGGTTGACGTAATCGGATACCGCATAAGGGTCGGCGTGATGGAACACGCTACTGCGCTCGCTCAGCAGGCGGCTTTCCATAGGCAAGGCACTCGGCATCGTTTTTGTTCTGGGCGCCGCACCCTACTGGCCTGGGGCCTGTGGTTGCGGTCGTTCACGGTCATTCTACCGGGCCGGGGTCGGGTTTCTAAAGGCAGCTGACCGCCGGTGGCTTGGTCCCACACTAAGCAAAAGATGGGGGTTGGGCAATGAGATGTTCGGATTGGCCGGGCGGCTATCGGACAGGCGCGAGCAGCGCTTGGGCGGTTATCGAACGAAACAGCTTGCAACCAACCTGCACGTCCACCCGGTAACTTTTCCCACATCAGAACCTGCGGATCTGTTAAAAAACCGCATGCCCACCTACTTCCTTACGCACCTGCGCCGTCGCTGGCTCACCTGGCTGTGTGCCACCTTCCTGATGGTCGGCCTGCCGGCCGGCTGCGCCGTGCTGCAGCACAAGGAACGCGAACTGGTATTCCGTATCGAGCCTGGCCAGGCCAGCTGGTTCCGCGGCCTGCCCAATGGTGTGCAGGAACTGGACCTGCGCCCGCGCAGCTTCGCCGCCAATCAGAGCCTGCACGCCTGGTGGTGGCCGGCCCGCCGCGCCGATGCGCCGGCCATCCTCTACCTGCACGGCGTACGCTGGAACCTCACCGGCCAGCTGTTTCGCATCGAACAGCTGCATGCCATGGGGTATTCGGTGCTGGCCGTGGATTACCGAGGCTTCGGCCAAAGCCGCGGCGGCCTGCCGTCCGAGGCGACAGTTTACGAAGACGCACGCATTGCCTGGGAGCGTTTTGCCCAACTGCAACCCGATGCGGGCAAACGCCTGATCTTTGGCCATTCACTGGGCGGCGCAGTGGCGGTGGAGCTGGCTGCCGACCTGGCGCGCCAGGCGCAGAAAGACGGCGGTACAGCACCGGCGCGGGGGTTGATCCTGGAGTCGACCTTCACCTCACTGGGCGATGTCGCCGCTGCCGTGGCTGATACCACCCTGCCGGTGCGCTGGTTGCTGTCGCAGAAATTCGATTCGCTGGACAAGATCAAGGATGTCGGCCTGCCACTGTTGCTGGTGCATGGGCTCGACGACCGTTTCGTGCCGCCGCGTTTCAGCCAGCAATTGTTCGAAGCGGCGCAGGAGCCCAAAACCTTGTTGCTGGTACCGGGGGCCAGCCACAACAACAGCATGAGCCGTGCCGGCCAGCGCTATCAGCGTGCGATTCAAGCATTGCTGTAACGGGGTTCACTGCACCGGCAGGAAATTCATCAGCAACAGGCTTTGCGCGTAGTTGAGCCCGATTCGCCGGTAGCGCTCATCCAACAGTTGCGCCAGCAGATCCAGCCGCGCCACGATCTTGCCGAACTCCACTGCAAAACTCAGGTTGCTGCCCTCCTGCGAAATCTCGTTGGAAAATAACAGCAATACCCCATTGGCATCCTGGCGTTGGCTGAGCATCCAGGTGGCCTTTTCGATGTTGCGAGCGGCGTTGTTGACGAACAAAGGGTCGATGGTGTCCGTCATGTAGAACTCGGTTCGCCCACCGTGTGCGGTGATCAGCATGCTGCCGATGGCGTAGATGAACGCACCGACCCGGTCACCGCGAAACTCCGGGCTCAGGGCATAACTCAAGGCAACGAGGTCGCGACGGTTGCCAAGCTGCGCCAAGGGTTGACGCTGTTCGATGGCAATGCGGATCTGCCGCTCTGCAGTGGCGGCATCGAGGTAACCGGACATCTTCCACTGGCTGGGGTTGCGCAGGTACAGCTTGTTCATCAGCAGGTACAGGCTCTGCAGGTTGTCGCGCATGGCCAGCGTCGCCATGCGGTCGACACTGGTCTGGAACAGCTCGCTGGGCTTGCCGTTGCCGAACTGGCTGACGATGTCCTGGCCTTGCTGCTGGGTGCAGGCGCCCAGGCAGACCAGTGTGCCTGCCAGCAGCAGGCGCGGGAAGAATACGGGTTTGCTTGCAACCATCGGCACCGGGTCGAAATCGGCGGCCGTGCCGGGGATCGGCGCGGCCTGGCCAAGCATAGAGCCCGCAAACCGGAAAAAGTGCGATGGCGGGGCTACCGCAAGTCAGTGCACCTGCTCGCCGGCTTGCTCAGGTCTA
>NZ_MOMO01000017.1:0-10481 GCF_009933855.1 Pseudomonas sp. SG-MS2
CGGCGAGTTTGCGTTCGTCGTATTCAAAATGGCGCTCGAACATCACGTTCTGACTCGACAGGTGCACGACCTGCTGGTGCTCGCGATCACCCTCTCGATGGCGGTGGTGCCGCTGGTGATGATGGCCCTGGCGCGACAGCTGCCTGAGCGCGATACCTCGCACCCTGCACCCAGAACGGACCACTGAATCGCGCCCCCCTGGCGCACTGAGCACGAGGAGATGAGTCATGCAGCCGAGTATCAAACTGGACAGCGCCCGGTCACGGGGCCTGCTCGATGTGCTCATCAAGGCAGGCCTGGTGGCTGCCCTGGTGCTTTTTGCCTTTCAGGTTTTCCAGCCATTTCTGGAGTTGATGCTGTGGTCGGTGATCCTGGCGGTGACGTTGTATCCGCTGTACCAACGCATCAAGCGTGGTTCAGGTTTCAAGGACGGCTATGCGGCGACACTGGTGGTGCTGCTGGTGCTGGTGGTGTTGCTGGTACCGATCTACCTGGTGGTGATGTCCATCGGTGAATCGGTGGACCACCTGGTGTCGCTGATCAGGAGCGACAGCTGGAGCGTGCCGGTGCCGCCCGACTCTGTGGCCAACTGGCCACTGATCGGGCCGAAAGTCCATGCGCTGTGGCTGTCAGCCTCCGAGAACCTGGCCGATGTGATTGCGCAATGGATGCCCCAGCTCAAGAGCGCCGGGCGTACGGCATTGGGTGCGGCGGCCAGTGCCGGCGGGGCCTTCCTGCTGTTCGTCGGCGCAATCATCATTTCCGGCGTGATCATGGCTTTTGGTGATCGTGGCGAAATCGCAGCACAGCGCATCGCTATGCGGATTTCTGGTCAAGAGCGGGGCAAGCCGCTTGCCACGTTGTGCACCGCGACCATTCGTGCAGTGGCGCAAGGGGTGATCGGCATCGCCTTCATCCAGATGCTGCTGATCGGTGTGGGCTTCGTGATCAAAGGCGTCCCAGGTGCCGGCATGCTGGCCATTCTCATCCTCATGCTGGGCATCGCTCAGGCCCCGGCGACGTTGATCACGTTGCCGGTGATCATCTACGTACTCAACGTCGAGGGCTTCACCGTGGTCACTATCGTGTTCGCTGTCTACACCTTCGTCGCCGGGCTTGCCGACAACGTGCTCAAACCCTTGTTGCTGGGCCGCGGGGTGGATGTGCCGATGCCGGTGGTGTTGATCGGTGCGCTGGGCGGCATGGTGGTCAAGGGCATCATCGGGCTGTTCCTCGGCCCGGTGATCCTCGCTGTGACCTACGTGCTGTTCTGGCAATGGGTGGCCTTGCAGGTGCCGGAGCAACCCGCGCCGCCGGCAGCCTGAGCCAAGGCCTGCCATGCCCAGGCGCTGCTGTGGGTTGAGCCTGCTGATGGTGCTGGCCGGTTGCACCCAGGTCGGCCCGGACTATGAGACTCCCCGGCACCCGTGGCTGGACAGCTGGAGCACGCCCTTGCTCGAGCAGGCCCAGCGCAGGGCTGAGCAGCCGGAGCTGCGCCAGTGGTGGGCAGTGTTTGCCGACCCGGCCTTGGACGCACTGATCGCCGAGGCCGACGCCAATAACACCAGCCTGCGCCTGGCCGGCCTGCGCGTCGCCGAGGCCAGGGCGCAGTTGGCCATCGTCCAGACCGGGCGTTATCCACAGTTGCAGCAACTGCGTGGGCAGAGCCTGTACCTCAAACAGGACCAGTCCGGCACCGACAGCGCCCGCGATTCGGTGTTCTGGCAGTCCAGCGTGGGTTTCGATATCGGGTGGGAGATCGACTTCTGGGGGCGTTTCAGCCGCGCCATCGAAAGCGCCGATGCCGCTTATTTCGCGTCCCAGGCCAATTACGCCGACGCCATGCTGCTGATGCGTGCGCAGGTGGCCGACACCTACTTTGCCCTGCGCACCGCCGAGGCGCGGCTGCAGATCGCAACGGAGAACGCCAGGCGCCAGGCGCGTAGCCTGGAAATTACCGAGCGGCTGTTCCGCCACGGCGAGAACGACGAGCTCGACTGGCAGCAGGCGCGTACCCAGTATCTGGCAACTCAGGCCACGATTCCCGAGTTCGAAAACCAGCTCAATGCCTTGCGCAATGTGCTCTGCGCATTGCTCGGCAGGCCGCCCGGGCCGTTGCCGCAGCTGGCTGCGCGGTACGGCCAGTTACCACTGCTGGACCGGGCTGTGTTGCAGGACGTGCCCGCCAGCCTGCTGCAGCGGCGCCCCGACATTCGTGCCGCCGAGCAAGCCGTGGCGGCGCAGTCGGCACTCGTCGGGGTGGCCACCGCGGATCTTTATCCACAGCTGAGCCTGCTGGGCAGCATCGGCTGGACTTTCGTATCGGCCAATCAACTGCCCAACACCTTCGACCTGGCTGCCGGGCCAAGCCTGCTATGGAGCCCCTTCGACTACGGTCGCCGCAAGAATGCCGTGCGTGTCGAGGATGCGCGCCTGCAGCAGTTGATCGAGCTGTACCAGCAAGGGGTGCGTGAAGCTGCGCGTGAGGCCGATGACGCCGCCAGTGGCCTGGTGCGTTCGCTGCAGAGCGCCAGCATTCGCCAGGAGGCCTCGCAGGCCGCCCAGCGCTCGCTGAGCCTGGCCAGCGCCCAGTACCAGGAAGGTTTTGCCGATTTCCAGCGCGTGCTCGATGCCCAGCAACTGCTGTTGCAGCAGCAGGACGGCTACCTGGTCAGCCGGGGCAACGCAGTGAGCAGCCTGGTGACGCTGTACAAAGCGCTGGGCGGTGGTTGGGACAACCAGCGCAAGCCCGTTGACCCGGCCACTCGCCAGCAGATGGAAAACCGTACCGATTGGGGTGACCTGCTGGACGAGCCGGCCCCCGCCGACCCTGAACAAGGTGAGCCCTGATGAGTGACGCCGTGGACACGCCCCCTGACCGCGCCATGCACTGGGTGTTGGTGCTGATCATCGTGAGCCTGGTCTGGTACCTGCTTGCCGACCGGTTCACGCCTTACACCCAGCAGGCTCGTCTGCAAGCCTATGTGGTGCCCGTGGCCGCTGAAGTTGCCGGGCAGGTCAAGCGCGTGGCGGTGGGCAACAACCAGCAAGTGCGCCAGGGTGATGTGCTGTTCGAGCTGGATCAGGAGCAGTACCGCATTGCCTTGACCCGCGCCCAGGCAGATCTGGATACGGTACGCCGGCAGATCGGCGCCAATACCGCCGGCATTGACTCGGCCAAGGCCGCCTTGGTGGCGGCCCAGGCCAACGAGCGCAAGGCCCGCCAGGATGCCGAGCGGCTCAAACGGCTGATCGAAGAAGACCCAGGTACAGTGTCTGTCCGTCGCCTTGAAGGGGCGCAGGCGACCCGCGACCAGGCCATCAGCCAGGTGGCGGCAGCCCGTGCGGAAGTCGAACGGGCGCGGGAGCAGCAAGGCGGGGTGGAGGCGGACAACGCGCAATTGCGCAGTGCGGCGGCCAATGTCGAAAAGGCCCGCCTGGACCTGGCCCGCACCGTGGTGCGCGCCGATGCCAATGGGCTGATCACTGACCTGCGCACTGACGTGGGCCACTATGTTCCCGCCGGCAGTGCGATGATGACCCTGATCGCCATCCACGACGTGTGGATAAGCGCCGACATGACCGAGAACAACCTCGGTCGTCTGCGCCCTGGTACACCGGTGCTGGTGGTGCTGGACGCCATGCCCGGTAAGGTATTGCAAGGGCATATCCGCAGCATCGGCTATGGCGTGAGTGTGGGGCAGGGTACGCCGCCGGGCGCCTTGCCGACCGTACAGAACAGCCGCGAATGGCTACGCTCGGCGCAGCGCTTCCCGGTGATCGTCGAGCTCGACCGAGACCAACTTGCAGACAGGTCCGGGCTGCGTGTGGGCGGTCAGGCCGAAGTCATGGCCCTGCCCGGCGAAGGTAACCCTTTGAACCTTCTGGGGCGTGTGTTCATGTGGCTGATGAGCTGGCTGTCCTATGCCTATTGAGCTGCGACGCCTGCGCGCGCTGCGCCTGGCCTTGGGCGTGGCGCTATGCCTGGTGGCGAGTTTTGGCCTGGGCCTGCCGGTGCCCATACTTGCGCCGGTGTTCGCAGTGCTGTTGTTGGCCATGCGCAGCGAGCCGTTGCCGATCAAGGCCGCACCGATGTTGGCGATACTGGTGTTGCTCAGCTGTGGCAGCGGCCTTTTGCTGATACCCCTGTTGCGCCATGCGCCGGTGAGTGGCGTGTTGCTGGTCGGTGTGGGGGTATTTCTGGTGTTGCGCTATGCGCTCAAGGGTGGCAACGGCCTGCTGGCCAACCTGTTGGTGGTTGGCCTGACCATGATCGCCGCTGCCGGTACCAGCGATTTCACCCTGGCGCTCATGGTGGTCGAGGCGATGGCCAAGGGCATGCTGCTGGCGGTGCTGGGGACGGCGTTGGCCCATGTGCTGGTTCCAGAACCTGCGGATGCGCCTGCGCAACCTGCGCCGCCATTGCCCGATCGCGCCGATGTCGGCTGGATAGCCTTGCGTGCCACGCTGATCGTCATGCCGGCGTTCCTGCTGGCGCTGATCGCGCCCGACGCGTTCATGCCGCTTATCATGAAGGCGGTGAGCCTTGGGCAGCAGGCTGGCGAGACCCGGGCCCGGCATGCCAGCCGTGAGCTGATAGGCTCGACGGTGCTGGCGGGGGTGTTGGCGATGCTCATGTGGGCGGCATTGAGCGTGTTCGTGCACGTGTGGATGTTTTTCCTGTGGGTGCTGCTGTTCACGCTGTGGCAGGGGCGCAGGCTCTACCGCGTGGTAAGCACGCGGCACAGCCCGGCGTACTGGGTGAGTTGCCTGACCACGCTGCTTATCCTGCTGGGGCAGTCAGTGCAGGACAGTGCAGCCGGCCAGGACGTCTACCGGGCGTTTGCGGTGCGCATGGCGTTGTTTCTGGCCGTGTCGCTGTATGCCAGTGCCCTGCTGATATGGCTTGACCGGCGTCGGCTCAGCGCCGTTTAGCGGCTCATGGCTTCCAGTCCACCCCGGTGTCCTGCAGATAAGCATCCACCGCAGCACCGACAGTGGGGTGAAACGCCGTCTCGCCCATGTGCTGGAACAATTCGAACCGTTTCATCTTGTCTTTCACCGGGTCCTTCATCTCGGCGAACTGCAACTCGACTCCCCGGGCCTCCAGCGCCCGGTCGAGTTCGGCCAGCATGTCCGCCGAAGTGATATCGATGCTGGTCACCGGTTCCGCTGCGATCACCAACCGCTGCACGGGGGTAGGCGACTCATCCACCGCCGCCAGCACCGTGGCCTGAAACTGCTCGGCATTGGCGAAGAACAGCGGCGCATCCCAGCGCAGCAGTACCAGCCCCGGTACTCTGCGAGCCTGTGGATAACGCTGCACGTCATGGTAGCCGCGGGTGCCGTCCACCCGCCCGAGCACCGCATGATGCGGTCGCCAGCCATCCCACAGGAACTCGATCACCGAAATCGCCACGGCAATGCAGATGCCGGGGATGGCGCCGAACACCGCAACCCCCACGAAGCAGGTGAACGACAGCCAGAACTCCCATTGCTGCATGCGAAAGATGCGCTTGAGGTCGGCAAACTCGAACAGCCCCAGTGCCGCCGCGATCACCACTGCGGCCAGTGCGCTGTTGGGCAGGTGTTGCAGGAGGTTGGGCGCGACCAACAACAGGATTGTCACAGCCACCGCACCGATGATGCCGGTAAGCTGGGTCTTTGAGCCGGCCGCCTCGGCCACCGGAGTACGCGACGAGCTGCTGCTGATCGGGATGCCCTGGAACAGCCCGGAGGCCAGGTTGGCCACGCCTAGGCCGAACATTTCCTGGTTCGGGTTGACCGGTGTTTTCAGGCGCGCCGCGTAGGTGCGTGACAGCACGCTGGTATCGGCGAACGACACCAGCGCCACGGCGATACCGCCCAGCAGTACCTCGACCAGGTCGATGTCGGTCACCCAGGGAAAGACGAAGCTGGGCAAGCCCTGGGGTAGTTCACCGAGTACTTTCACGCCCATCTGGTCGAGGTCTAACAGGCTTACCGCCAGGGTGGCGAGCACCACGGCGATGAGGATGCCCGGTAGGCGCTTGTAGGGCTTGAGCAGCAGAATCAACGCCAGGCTGGCGCCGCCGACTGCAAAGCTGGGCCAGTGCCCCTGGCCGGCGATCAAGGTCTTCGCCAAGTACCACAAGTCGCGCAGGGGCCCCTGGCTGTCGATCGATAGGCCGAACAGCTTGGGCAACTGGCTGATCAGCACGGTGAGCGCGATGCCGTTCATGTAGCCATAGCGGATAGGCTTGGACAACAACTCGGTGATGAAGCCCAGGCGCAGCAGGCCGGCGATCACGCAGAAGGCGCCGGCCACCAGGGCCATCAGGCTGGCGACGGCAATGGCTCGCTGTGGGTCGCTGGCGGCGTACTGCACCACCACGGCGAGGATCGGCGCGGCCAGCGCCGAGTCCGGGCCGAGCACCAGGATTCGGCTGGGGCCGAACAAGGCGTAGGCCAGCAATGGAATGATGGTCGCATACAAGCCGTAGATGCCGGGCACACCGGAGGCTTCGGCATAGGCGATGCCCACGGGCACCAGCATGGTGGTGAGCACCAGCCCGGCAGCGATGTCCTTGGGCAGCCAGGCGAGCTGGTAGTGCATCAGGGTGGCCAGCCCAGGAAGCCAGCGTTGCCAGTCGAAGCTGGGGCGGGGCGGTGTTTCATGCATGGTGGTGGCTCCTGGGCGGAGGTCGCATGAAAGTGCTTTTAGTGGGCTGGCCCGAATGGGCGCCACTGCGCAGCCCCCAGATGTAAGCCAATTACCAACTTGAAACCGAATGCTTCAATTCAAGATAGCTTGGGAATTGTCCTGCGCAGGCCTCAGCAATCCAGACATCCGCCCAGGCGTATCAGCAAAGCCCTGTGAACATCCCAAAAAAAACCCTTGAGCCGCGAGGCTCAAGGGTTTTTTACTCGGCTTGTATCAAGCCCGTGCTTACAACTCAGACGTTGAAGCGGAAGTGCATGACATCGCCGTCTTTGACAATGTAGTCCTTGCCTTCCAGGCGCCACTTACCGGCTTCCTTGGCACCGCCTTCACCCTTGAACTGGATGAAGTCGTCATAGGCCACCACTTCAGCGCGGATGAAGCCTTTTTCGAAGTCGGTGTGGATCACACCGGCCGCCTGAGGCGCGGTGGCGCCGATGCGGACGGTCCAGGCACGCACTTCCTGCACGCCGGCAGTGAAGTAGGTCTGCAGGTTGAGCAGCTCGTAACCGGCGCGGATCACGCGATTCAGGCCAGGCTCTTCCAGGCCCAGGGCCTCGAGGAACATGTCCTTCTCTTCACCGTCGTCCAGTTCGGCGATCTCGGCTTCGATCTTGTTGCACACCGGCACCACGACAGCGCCTTCTTCTTCGGCGATGGCCTTGACCACGTCCAGGTGCGGGTTGTTGTCGAAGCCGTCTTCAGCCACGTTAGCGATGTACATCACCGGCTTGCTGGTCAGCAGGTGGAAGCCACGGATGACGGCTTTCTCGTCGTCGGCCATGTTCTTCATCAGGCTGCGTGCCGGCTTGCCTTCGGTGAAGTGCGGGATCAGCTTTTCCAGGATTGCCTTTTGCGCCAGGGCTTCCTTGTCGCCGCCCTTGGCGTTGCGGGTGACCTTCTGCAGTTGCTTCTCGCAGCTGTCCAGGTCAGCGAAGATCAGCTCCAGGTCGATAATCTCGATGTCGCGCTTGGGATCGACGCTGTTGGAAACGTGGATCACGTTTTCGTCTTCGAAGCAGCGCACCACGTGGGCGATGGCGTCGGTCTCGCGGATGTTGGCGAGGAACTTGTTGCCCAGGCCTTCACCTTTGGAGGCACCGGCCACCAGGCCGGCGATGTCGACGAACTCCATGGTGGTCGGCAGGATGCGATTAGGCTTGACGATTTCCGCCAGCGCAGCCAGGCGCGCGTCTGGCATCGGCACGATACCGCTGTTCGGCTCGATGGTGCAGAAAGGGAAGTTCTCCGCCGCGATGCCAGACTTGGTCAGGGCGTTGAACAGGGTGGACTTGCCGACGTTGGGCAGGCCGACGATGCCGCAATTGAAACCCATGGGTATTCCCCTCTCTAGGAAATCAGGCCTTCTGGCTGTGCAGCTCGCGCATTGCCTTGGCGAAGTCGCCGGCAAGCACGTCCGGCAGCACGCCGAGGGCAAAATCGATGCTGGCGTCGAGCTTCTCCTGCTCGGCGCGCGGCGCGCGGCCCAGGACGAAGTTGGAGACCAGTTTGGCGTCACCCGGGTGGCCGATGCCAAGCCGCAGGCGGTGGAAGTCGTTCTGGTTGCCGAGCTGCGCGATGATGTCGCGCAGGCCGTTGTGCCCACCATGGCCACCGCCGCGCTTGAGCTTGGCGACGCCTGGAGGCAGGTCGAGTTCGTCATGCGCCACCAGTATCGCTTCCGGCTTGATGCGGAAGAAATTGGCCAAAGCCGCCACGGACTGGCCGCTACGGTTCATGTAGGTGGTGGGGATGAGCAGACGAACGTCGTTGCCCTGATGGCTGAATTTAGCCGTCAGGCCGAAATACTTGCGGTCAGCGGTCAAGGAGACGCGCTGGGCGCTGGCAATGCGTTCAACGAAAAGAGCCCCTGCGTTATGCCGGGTCTGTTCGTATTCGGGGCCGGGGTTACCCAGGCCGACGATCAACTGGATGGCGGTCACGTAGGGGCTCTTCCTTGGAGTTGGTGGGTTACGGTGCGCGGCACTGTAACCCGATCAACACCGGCGCGCGAGTGGATTACTCAGCGGCGCCTTCTTCAGCTTCTGGAGCAACGCGTGGCGCGTGAACGTTGGCAACAGCTTTGTCATCACCGTGGGCCAGAGCGACGAACTCTACGCCTTTCGGAGCTTTCAGGTCCGACAGGTGGATGATGGTGCCGATTTCAGCGTTGCCCAGGTCGACTTCGATGAACTCAGGCAGGTCTTTGGCTTCGCAGGAAACTTCGATCTGCGATTCAACGTGCGAGATCTCGCCGCCTTTCTTGACCGGGGCTTCTTCGTTGATGAAGTGCACTGGAACAACAGCGGTCAGCTTCTGGCCAGCAACGACGCGAACGAAGTCGGCGTGCATGATGAAGCCTTTGGCCGGGTGGCGCTGCATGGCCTTGACTACGACGTTCTGCTTGGCGCCGTCGACGTTCAGCTCGATAACGTGGCTGAAGGCAGCTTCGTTTTCGAACAGCTTGGCAATTTCCTTGGCCACGATGGTCAGGGATTGAGCTTCTTTATCGCCACCGTATACAACGGCCGGGATGTTCAGCGAGTGACGCAGGCGGCGGCTCGCACCTTTCCCCAGGTCACTACGCACTTGGGCGTTCAGAGTGAAATCAGTCATTTTGTTTCTCCAAAATAGCCCCCCGAGGGCGTTTGCGACCAGCGCCAACGGGGATGGCAAAAAAGCCCCGCCCCAACACATGCTGGGGCGGGGCGCTTCATATCAACACGTATTCCGCTTAGCGGAACATCGCACTGATCGATTCTTCATTGCTGATGCGGCGCACCGCTTCAGCGACTACCGGTGCGATATCCAGCTGGCGGATACGGTCACAGGCTTGAGCAGCGGCGGACAGCGGAACGGTGTTGGTCACCACCAGCTCGTCCAGTACCGACTTCTCGATGTTCTCGATCGCACGGCCCGAGAGGACAGGGTGCGTGCAGTAGGCATAAACCTTGGCCGCGCCGTGTTCTTTCAGTGCCTTGGCCGCATGGCACAGGGTGCCGGCGGTATCGACCATGTCGTCTACCAGGATGCAAGTGCGCCCTTCGACGTCGCCGATGATGTGCATGACTTCGGAGTGGTTGGCCTTTTCACGGCGTTTGTCGATGATACCCAGGTCGACACCCAGGGACTTGGCGACGGCACGTGCGCGCACGACACCACCGATGTCCGGGGAGACGATCATCAGGTTCTCGAAACGCTGGTCTTCGATATCGTCGACCAGTACGGGCGAACCGTAGATGTTGTCGACCGGGATATCGAAGAAACCCTGGATCTGGTCAGCGTGCAGGTCGACGGTGAGAACACGGTCGATACCCACGACAGTGAGCATGTCAGCGACGACTTTGGCGCTGATGGCTACACGTGCCGAACGCGGACGGCGGTCCTGGCGGGCGTATCCGAAGTAAGGAATCACGGCGGTGATTCGGGATGCTGAGGAGCGGCGGAAGGCGTCGGCCATCACTACCAGTTCCATCAGGTTATCGTTGGTCGGGGCACAGGTCGGCTGAATAATGAAGACGTCTTTACCGCGGACATTTTCATTGATCTCAGTGCTGATCTCACCGTCGGAGAATTTACCGACAGAGACGTCACCGAGAGGGATATGCAGCTGACGTACGACACGCCGAGCCAGATCGGGGTTAGCGTTCCCCGTAAAGACCATCATCTTGGACACGCGCAGTACCTGGAGGCTGAGGGTATACCTGGATGAGTATAAGGAAAATGGCAGGGGCGGCTGGATTCGAACCAACGCATGGCAGGATCAAAACCTGCTGCCTTA